>DATJGC010000389.1:0-5116 GCA_035495345.1 Chitinophagaceae bacterium
TTGCACCAGATGTGTCCAGCAGCGGAAGCACTTCTGCCGGATTGATTAATTTTATGCCCGGAAGCAGAGATGTTTATAAAAATTACACAGGTTGACTTATATTGGTATCGCAAGATGAACCGTTTACAATCGGCGGCGAAAATGAACAGCCACCGTTCCTAAACCACAAAAAGCCAGTAACTAACAAGCAACATGAACAGAGTAGTGATAACCGGGATGGGCATTTATTCCTGCCTTGGCAAGAACCTGGAGGAAGTGTCTAAGTCGCTGTACGAGGGTAAGTCAGGTATTGTGTTTGACCCCGAGCGAAAAGCCTTTGGTTACCGCAGTGCGCTTACCGGCTCATTAGAGCGGCCCAACCTGAAGAGCATGCTAGACAGGCGTGCGCGTGTAATGTTGCCAGAACAGGGAGAATACGCCTACCTGGCCACCATAGAAGCCTTAAAGAATGCAGGAATAGACCAGGATTATATAGATAGCAAGGAAGTGGGTGTATTGTATGGAAACGACAGCTCTGCAGAGCCCGTGGTACATGGTACAGATATTATCAGGGAAAAGAAAGACACCATGCTGGTGGGTTCAGGTTCTGTGTTTCAGACCATGAACTCTACCGTAACCATGAACCTGGCCACCATCTTTAAACTGCGCGGCATTAACTTAACCGTTAGTGCAGCCTGCGCCAGCGGATCACATGCAATTGGACTGGGCTATCATTTTATAAAAAGCGGTTTGCAGGAATGTATTATCTGCGGCGGTGCACAGGAAGTAAACATCTATTCCATGGGCAATTTTGATGCGCTATCAGCGTTTTCTGTCCGTGAAGCAGAACCCGCAAAAGCGTCAAGGCCATTTGATCGTGACCGAGACGGACTGATACCAAGTGGTGGTGGAGCAACGGTGATACTGGAAAGCCTGGAGTCTGCGCAGCAACGCGGTGCAACTATTTTGGGCGAAGTACTGGGCTACGGTTTCTCTTCTAACGGAGCACATATTTCTAACCCTACAGTAGACGGACCGGTAAGAGCTCTTTCTATGGCGCTGAGGGATGCAGGTTTGCAGGCAAAGGATATTGCGTACATCAATGCGCATGCTACCAGCACACCGGCCGGAGATGCAAGTGAAGCAAAAGCAATTGATCAGGTTTTTGGTGTGGCGCCGCCTTATGTGAGTTCAACAAAATCAATGACGGGTCATGAATGCTGGATGGCAGGTGCCAGTGAAATTGTTTACTCTATGCTGATGATGCAGCAGGGCTTCATTGCACCGAATATCAACTTTGAAAATCCGGATGAAGATTCCGCTAAACTGAAAATTGTAAAAAGCACTATTAATAAAGAATTTGAAATATTTTTGTCAAATTCTTTCGGGTTTGGAGGAACCAACTCTTCCCTGATTGTAAAAAAGTGGACCTGAAAAATTACTGCATATGACCAACGAGAACGTTATCCTAAAAATAAACGAATTCCTCACCGAAGAATTTGAGGTAGACCCCGGCAAAATAGACCCCGCCGCCAACCTGAAAGAAACCCTTGATCTAGACAGCCTTGATTATATAGACCTGGTAGTAGTGGTGGAAAGCAATTTTGGATTTAAAGTAAAACCAGAAGACTTTACCGGTATCATCACCTTCCAGGATTTTTATGATTACGTCACCCGCCGTGTTAATGCCAAAGAACTCGCATAATGCCTTCCTGGCAGGGTAAAAGCAAGGGCAATCCACTTGGTTACCGCATTTTTGTAAGCATTCTGAAAAACTGGGGCGTTGCGCCTGCCTACGCACTCTTACGGGTAGTGGTGCTCTATTATTTTTTATTTTCAGTCGGGTCATCAAAACTCATATTTCATTACTTTCATAAAAAGTTACATTACAGTCGCTGGTCGTCCCTGGGGCTGTTGTACAGAAATTACTACCGGCTGGGGCAATCACTGATAGACAAGGTGGTGATCATGTCTGGTATCCGCAACAAGTTTACGTTCAATTTTGAAGGAGAAGAACACCTGCGGCAGATGATTGAAATGAAAAAAGGGGGGTTGCTGTTAAGCGCTCACCTGGGTAACTGGGAAATTGCCGGCCACCTGCTAAAGAGACTGAATACCCGCATACATATAGTGATGTATGATGGAGAGCACCAGCAGATAAAGCGGTATATGGAAACGGTTACCGGAAAAAGAAGCATGCAGGTGATCATTATCCGGGAAGACCTCTCTCATATATATGCTATCAGCGAGGCGCTAAAGAACAATGAGCTGGTTTGTATACATGCAGACAGGTTTGTGGAAGGTAATAAAACGATGACGGCCCCTTTCCTGGGTGCACCGGCACGTTTTCCTGCAGGGCCCTTTGTGTTGGCTACCACGCTGAAAGTGCCGCTGTCGTTTGTATTTGCCTTTAAAGAAACCGCCAGTCATTTTCACCTGTATGCAAGTGAGGTGAAGACATACCAGGGCAGTAATAAGGCAGTTGTAATGGAAACCGTGCTGGCAGATTTTGTACAGCAAATGGAACAGAAGGCAAGACAATATCCTGAACAATGGTTTAACTATTATAATTTCTGGCAGGCTTAAATGATAGTATTGAAAGAAAATATAGAATCGCTGATTCCGCAAAGGCATCCCTTTGTAATGATTGATGAATTAACCGCCTCTGATGGTAACTTTACCAGCAGCCGGCTGCAGGTAAGGGCCGACAATATTTTTGTGGCAGACAATGTATTTACTGAACCCGGCCTGCTGGAGAATATTGCGCAAACAGCCGCGGCCCGGGCGGGGTATGAAGCCATCAAAGAAAATGCGCCTGTGCGTGTGGGTTATATTGGGGCCGTTAAAAATTTTGAAGTGCTGGCATTGCCGGCGGTAGGAGAAAACATAGAAACTGAAATTGTCATCGGGAACCAGGTATTTGATGTGTCTGTAATAAAAGGAACCGTTCGGTGTGGTGGCCGCGTGCTTGCCAAATGCGAAATGAAGATTTTTATTAAAAACCATAAAAAAATATAACCATGATGAAGCCCTTAAAACCCGCTCTCCTGCTTTCTTTTTTTATTGGCCTGCTGGCTGTTCCGGCTTTCTCACAAACACTCAAAGAATTTTTTAATTCAAGCGAAACAAAAGCACTGTACCTGGGCATAGATTTTACACAGGCCAGGCTTATTGATGATGCCACCGCCAATGAAATGGATATTAGAGACAGGCAGTTCAATGCCATTAACGACCTTGTGGTAGCGGAACCAAAGAAGTTCGACTTTAATAAAGCATTTCGAAAAACCAATATTGATCACGACCTGGGCTTTGTAGCCAAAAGAAACAGCGCGGCAGATGCTGCAAAGATTAAGAGCACCAATACCAGTGATTTTCATCGCCTGAAAGAACAGGACATTGTTACACTGGTAAAGGGGTTTGACACCGGTGATAAAACCGGGCTGGGAATTTTATTTGTGATGGAAGCCATGGGCAAGTCTGCCAAGGCTGCTGCCTATTGGGTCACTTTCATAGACATGAAGACAAAAAAAGTATTGCTCACAGACAGGGTGGAAGCAAAACTTGCAGCGGCTTTTGGTTTCAGGAATTACTGGGCATCTACCGTAAAAAACCTGCTGAACATCATTGAAGACAATAAGTACAACGAATGGAAAAGTAAATATCAATAATACGGTGACACCGCGGTATTTCGATGGAGAACAAACAGCGCATGAAAAAAACCCTGACAGAAAAAATAGAAATACCCGTTCGCTTTAATGAGGCCGATCCGCTGGGCATTGTATGGCATGGACACTATATCCGTTATTTTGAAGACGGAAGAGAGGCTTTTGGTAATACGCACGGACTCCGTTACCTGGATTTTTATAACCAGGGTTATGTTGTGCCCATTGTAAGCGTGGTGTGTGATTATAAGCAGAGCCTGCGTTACGGTGATACTATGATTGTGGAAACAATCTACATTCCCTGTGATGCGGCCAAAATCATTTTTCATTACAACATCTTCAATGCGGCAAATGCCAAGCTGGTGGCCAAAGGTTCTTCAATACAGGTGTTTCTTGATAAAGAGCAATCACAATTGCAGCTTACCAACCCCCCGTTTTTTGAGGAATGGAAGAAACTGCATGCAATGATTTAATACAGAGATGATGAAGGATGTGTTTGTAGTGGCAGACAATATTGTATCGCCGGTGAGCCTTAGCAGCACCGGTAATTTTCAGGCGCTTGCCAGCGGGCAATCCGGCATAGCGCTGCATGAGCAGCCTGCCCTCTCACCGGTGCCTGTATATGCATCACTGATGGGGGCTGATGCAATGCAAACGGTAGCTGATGGGGTGGGCAATCCATCCTTTACAAAGTTTGAACAGCTGCTGGCTTATTCCATTGCCGCGGCCGTACAGCAAAGCAGCATCCGGTTGTCTGACCCTTCCACCATCATGGTTATTTCAAGCACCAAAGGAAATATTGCATTGCTGGAGAATGAGCCTGCGCCGGGCGCTACCACCCGGGAGGCCATTGGCCTTGGCAGCAGCGCAAAAAAACTGGCCGCCCATTTTTCACTGGCCCATACACCGGTTATTATCAGCAATGCGTGCATTTCAGGCATCACTGCACTCTTAACCGCCAAAAGATTATTAGAAACCGGGCAATACAAACATGCCGTGGTAACGGGTGCAGATGTGATCTCTGCTTTTGTGGTATCAGGCTTCCAGTCTTTCCAGGCCATTAGCCAACAACCCTGCCGCCCGTTTGACGCAGCACGCAACGGCATTAACCTGGGCGAAGCGGCGGCTACCATAGTACTGTCTACACAACCTGGTGAAAGAGCCGTGCAGGTAAGTGGCGGCGGCGTAACCAATGATGCCAACCATATTTCTGGTCCCAGTAGAAGCGGGCAGGAGCTTTGCATGGGCATCAACAGGGCATTAAAAGAAGCGTCATTAAATGCCGGCGATATAGGATTTATTTCAGCACATGGTACCGCTACCATTTACAATGATGAAATGGAAGCGAAGGCGTTTTCACTGGCCGGCCTCAGCGCAGTACCGCTGAACAGTTTGAAGGGCTACTACGGGCATACGCTGGGTGCTGCCGGCCTGGTAGAGTCAGTAATAGCATTGCAGACATTGCAGCAGGGTAC
>DATJGC010000390.1:0-10799 GCA_035495345.1 Chitinophagaceae bacterium
ATTGCATGAACTGCTCTCCTGGTGCCGACAGGGCCCACCGCGTGCCGTTGTAACCGGTGTTCAATCTACTGAAATTACATTGCAGACTTTTACGGGGTTTAGGGTGTTGAGGTAAAAATTCAAAATTAAAAAGTCAAAAGGCTTTTGCTTGGAGGGCTGCACGCGGCGTTCGCGGAGATGCGGCGGGCACAGCGCCTCAACCGTCTGACCCTTGGTCTGACGGCATAAGGCGAGAAACGAAAGTTGCTATTAATGCTCATTGGCAAGTCGCTGCGGTTGCTACCCCGTCAGACCAAGGGTCAGACGGGGATCGCTATTCCTTCGCGCTGAAAACTGAAAACTTAGCAAAGCAAAAGAACTAGGAACCAAGAACCCGGAACTAAGACCTGCCTCGAGTCACAGACTCGGAAGAACATAACAAATACGAAGTCTGGAGACTTCGTATAGCGGCCTTCCTTTTGCTTAGAAGAGATAACCGAAGTCTTAATCATGTTTTTGCAAGGTCAAGCTGTTGCAAGACTTCGGTTGTCTTGCGCCGCCTCGTTGCGCCGCCTCGTTGCGCCGCCTCGTTGTGTCACTGCGAGAAACAATCGAAGTCACAGGCTTGAAAGAAGATAAGCATACAGCGTCAGAGACTTTGTATAGCGGCCTTCCTTTTGCTTAGAAGAGATAACCGAAGTCTTAATCATGTTTTTGCAAGGTCAAGCTGTTGCAAGACTTCGGTTGTCTTGCGCCGCCTCGTTGTGTCACTGCGAGAAACAAACGAAGCAAAAGGACTAAAAACTGAAAACTGAAAACTGTGTGCTAAGACTACAAACACTAAACTGAGAACGGAAACCCCGCTGAGCATAAGAACTGAAAACTGAAAACTTCAAACTGAAAACTTGCAGCAAAAGAACTCGGAACTAAGAACTAAGAACTCAAAACTATTTCAGATTGTCCAGCATCTCCTTTGTCATCTTGTCCAAATCATACTCGTGCTTCCAGCCCCAATCTTGCCGGGCCACTGAATCATCAATACTCTGCGGCCAGCTATTGGCAATGGCCTGCCGGTAATCTGGTTTGTAGGTGATGGTAAAATCAGGTATGTGTTGTTGTATGGCAGCGGCGATTTCTTTGGGAGAAAAGCTCATGCCGGATAAATTGTACGAGGTGCGAACGGAGATCCGGTCTGCCGGCGCTTCCATCAGCTCAATGGTGCCGCGGATGGCGTCTGCAATATACATCATGGGCAGGTAGGTATCTTCCTGCAGAAAACATTCATAGGTCTTCTCTTCCAGCGCTTCATGAAATATTTCCACGGCATAATCTGTGGTGCCGCCACCGGGGGCAGATTTATAACTTATCAAGCCCGGGTACCGAAGGCTTCTAACGTCTACGCCAAACCGATTATGGTAATAATTGCACCAGAACTCACCGGCATACTTGCTGATGCCATAGACCGTAGAGGGCTCAATGATGGTTTGCTGCGGGCAGTTCTTTTTTGGGCTGGTAGGCCCAAACACCGCAATAGAACTGGGCCAGTATACTTTCCGGATCTTTTCTTCGCGCGCTATATCCAGCACATTCAGCAGGCCGGTCATGTTCAGGTTCCAGGCAAGATTAGGGTTCTTTTCTCCGGTGGCAGATAAGATGGCCGCCAGCAGGTAGATCTGTGTAAAGTTTTGCCTGATGACCTGCACATGCAGCATTTCCTTGTTCATCACATCCAGGCTTACGTAGGGGCCGGTGCCTTCCAGCAAGGGATTTTGCTCCCGCAGGTCGGAGGCTACCACATTGGCATTGCCATACATCTTACGCAAGGCAAGTGTCAGTTCTACGCCTATCTGTCCGCTGGCACCAATCACTAGAATTTTATCCTTTATCATCCATGTATCTTTTGTGCTGCCAAATGTAGCATAAAGCGTTTGATTCTTTTGTAGGCCCAGCGTGTAGCACTTGCGTCACCACGCGCCATCCGTCTGCTAAAAACGTTGTTAATCGATTTGCCGGCTTACTGCAAAACTTGTTTTGTAGGTTTGTGAACAGGCAGCCCCGCTGCATTTCCCCATCCAAAATAACCAGTTATGAAACGGAACCAGTTTTTGTTATCTGCCATGGCAGTTGCCGCCACACCGGTGCTGGCCCAGGCCAACAGTGCTGTGACTGCCAATGGCGGCCGGCCGGGCAAAGGGTTTAAGATAAATGCCGGTGAAGGCAGGCTTCACGGGCATATTAAGCTGAAGGGTGTGAACGCCAATATTCTCGACCTTAAAGTATCCGGTGCCGATACAGATGGCGGCTTTGCACTCTTTGAACAAACCTCTGTATCGCAGGGCAGGGGCACGCCTTTGCATGTTCACCACCAGCAAGACGAAGTATTTTACGTGATAGAAGGCAATTATTATTTCCAGGTAGGCGATGAAAAATTTCAGTTGTCTGCAGGTGATAGTATTTTTCTTCCTATGAAGTTGCCGCATGCATGGACACAGGTGTCTGAGAAAGGAAAAATGACGGTGTTGTTTCAGCCGGCGGGTAAGATGGAACAATTTTTTACCAGCGTTGCTGCCTTTGACCATGAGCCCACGCAGGCCGAAATGGCCAAACTCTTTGCGGACTGCGAAATGCAGATTGTTGGTCCGCCTTTAAAAATTGGCTAAACTGCTATCGCCTTACTGGTACAGCAGCCCCTCCGCCCGCAAGCGCTGATCCGTTATCTTTGCGCCATGGAAAAATTTTTGCAGCAGCTGTTTGCCGGACAGCAATATGATGAAAACAACTTTTTTCTGATAGCCGGGCCCTGCGTGGTAGAAAGCGAAGAGCTTGTGATGGAAGTGGCTGATAAAGTGTCTGTTGTTTGTAAAAACCTCGGCATTCCGTATATATTCAAAGCATCTTACCGTAAAGCCAACCGCACCAGCGCAGGTTCATTTACAGGTATTGGAGATGAAGCTGCTATGGCCCTGGTAAAAAAAGTGGGCAGCACTTATCACCAACCTACAACATCTGACATACACGCACACGATGAGGCCGCCATTGCCGCCCGCTACATCGATGTGTTGCAGATACCCGCCTTTCTCTGCCGGCAAACAGATCTTTTACTGGCCGCCGCGGCCACCGGCAAAATTGTGAACGTTAAGAAAGGCCAGTTCCTGAGTGGGCCCTCCATGAAATTTGCCGCAGATAAAATACGCAAGGCCGGCAACGAAAAAGTAATACTTACAGAACGAGGCAATACTTTTGGTTACCAGGACCTGGTGGTAGATTTCAGGAATATACCCTGGATGCAGGAACATCGTGCGCCGGTGGTGATGGATGTTACCCATTCGCTTCAGCAGCCCAACCAGACCTCTGGTGTTACGGGTGGTAACCCGCAGCTGATTGGCACCATTGCAAAGGCGGCCATCGCCTGCGGTGCCAACGGTCTGTTTATAGAAACGCATCCCAACCCCGCCAAGGCATTGAGCGATGGAGCCAATATGCTGCAGCTTGATCTGCTGGAAGGTTTACTGCAACAACTGGTAAAGCTGAAAAAAGCGCTCTGATCCATTTCTGCTCTATGGATACAAAGCATAAAAAAAAGCCCCGTTGTAGCGGGGCTGGTTTCGCAGGGATGGACAGTGTTGTGATTTCATTCTATTGGACCTTTTCCGGGGTACGGCGGATCTTAAAACGGGATGTTATACACTTCCTCAGGGAAGCCTGTCGCTCCAATCCTGGTCTTCAAGGTTTTTCATCAGCTTATGGTGGAGGCGACTGAAAAAACGCTCAGTTATCACAGTTACAATATCCTGGGTTACGGACAGGTAACATGCATTGTCTTCTGTATTCATTACTTTGTTAACAAGCGTACGGTAGGTGCTGTCGATGGTATCAATGTACAAGCGTTTGTACTGCAACTGCAGGTAACGTTGCAATAACAGATCATCAAAGAACGGAAGCTGTGTTTCTAACCAGCTGCGCGGTATCATGATCTTCAAACGGTTTATACAGGCACCACTGGAGCCCTTTAACCTGAAATTATCTTCGGACGTGGTTAAAAACAGCGAGGTAATAATTTTATCATCATAAGACACGCTGGCATTATTCAATTGAAATTTAAATTCAACACCTGCCTGTATCTGGTTTATATGTAGCGCTAGAAATGATTCTTTGGGTACAGAAAGATCTAAATCAAAATCTTCATGCATGATGTAATTGGAACTGTATGCATAGAAGCCGTTCTGAAATTCAAGCAACTGGTAATTACCACTGGCATATAAATCGTTCAATGTTATTTTTTTGCCAAATTGGTGCGAGGAGACAGAGTCAACAAAATAGGGCGGTTGAGATTCATCAAAAATAAAATCCTGCCGTTCAAGTTTAATCATACACTGGTTGATTGTGGGTATACATGCTAAAAAGCATTTTTTGCTGCGCAAAGATCGTATACAAGACGATGCGTTTGTACAATTGGTGTGCAGCAATCCGGCTTAGTTGTAGCTGAAAAAGACATTTGCCCCATGATAGGGTGACGAGATCATCGTTTACTGATAAATTGTCGTTAAAACACTTATTTAGAGGCTAGTGGGAAAATGCGGCCGCGTTGCTATTTCAGCTCGCTGGGCAATACGCCAAATTCTTTCCTGAAGGCAGTACTGAAGTTGCTGAGGTTGGTGTAGCCAAGTTCTCTGGCCACCTGTTTAATGGAAGCGGTATGTTTTTCAAGTACTTCGCGCGCAGCGCGCATTCTTGCCTTTTGAAAATACTGGTAAATGGGCAAGCCGTACACTGTTTTAAAATTGTTTTTCAATTTGGTTTCTGAGATGTTTACCATTCTTGCCAGTTCAGGTATAAAAGGTGCCGGGGTAAATACATCTCGCGTAATAAGAGATTCTACCTCCATAACGCGGTGAATATCTTCAGGCGTTAACGCAAAAGGCTTTGCATCTGTATCCATCTTAACAGCCATGCGCATAAAGAAACGTTCTATCAGCAGCATGATGCGGTTTTGCGCCGCCATTTGGTTAAACTGCCCTGAACTGTTTACAAGGTCAATTACCTCCTGCATCAGCTTCTTGTATTCAATATCCAGCGGCTCTACGGTAATACGCGAAGATTTCAGCGCAAGGTATTTGTGCAGCAATCCACTGCCGGCTTCTACGCCCAGGTGAGTGGAGAGCCATTGATTATCCAGCAGAATGTTAATACCGCGTACAGAGCTGCCCTTGCTGAGATCATAGTAGGCATCAAACAATGAACTGGTGAGCAGGGCCGTAGAGAATATTGGGTTGCTGGCAGTATAACGGTCATCATCAAGCTCTACCTGCACCTGGTTGTCTGCCGCTATCTCAATAAACCAAAGGGTGTAAAATTCTTCCTTTATTTTTTTTCGGTGGAGGCGGTAGTCGTCATTCAGCGTATAATTAAAGAGCATGGCCTGTACCTCTCCATGCATACGGATACGCTGAGCATACCCATCGGCAACGGGTGCAGGGTAATCAATGCGGTCATTGTTTACAGGTACCTGCAAAACAGTGGCAAGGGCTTGCAATAAGTCCTGGTAACTTGTATGGTCATACTCAAAAACAAACATCCTCGTTTATCTAAAACGTTGAAAGAATGACGGCTAATGCTAACAAAAGACAAGTTCCATTAACGGTAGCGGAGCGGATTGCGTCTGGCCGACAGGATATAGTTTTTTATATTCATCCAGAAAGCCACAAAGAGATAGATGACTACCGGTGAACCCATTGTAAGAAATGAAATGTAGATAAAGTATTTTCTGATGGTAGCTGAAGCAATACCCATTTTCTCGCCGATGTATGAACACACACCGAACACCTGCCACTCCACAAATTGCTTAAAACGTTTCATGTATGCTAAAATAATTAAAATTAATAATAGATCCAATCAATGTTCCGGGGGGTTATCTATTTATAGGGTGCAAAGCAGGTGCCAGTTGTGGCCCAAACTTTTTTAAGGCAGGCTAAGGATAGCAGGTGCTGCCAACGAGAGCAGTATCAGCAGACAGCAAACCGGCCAGCAGGCATCTGCCCCTGGCCACCAAAGTTCAAATGCGGCAGAAAGGTTTTATTCTCAGGCTTTTTTCGGTAAATTCGCATCACTTTTTAAATGGCTGATACAAGGGTATACGCTTTAATGGCTAATGGCCGTTAATGCCCGTGAAAAAGCCCACTAACACTAAAATACAATCCCATGGTATTCGATTTGGACATGATCAAAAAGCTTTACAGTAGTTTCCCGGGCCGTGTTGCAGCAGCCCGCAATATTGTTGGGCGCCCCTTAACGCTTACTGAAAAGATTTTATATGCTCATTTATGGCAGGGAGAAGCCACCGCCGTGCATGAAAGAGGAAAAAGCTATGTAGATTTTGCACCAGACCGCGTGGCCATGCAGGATGCTACCGCCCAGATGGCGCTGCTGCAGTTTATGCAGGCAGGCAGAAACAAAGTGGCTGTGCCCAGTACCGTTCATTGTGATCACCTTATTGTAGCCAAAGATAATAGCAAGACCGACCTTGTAAGGGCAGTACATGAAAGCAGCGAAGTGTATGATTTTCTTGCTTCTGTATCTAACAAATACGGTATTGGTTTCTGGAAACCCGGTGCAGGCATCATTCACCAGGTGGTGCTGGAAAACTATGCCTTCCCCGGCGGTATGATGATTGGTACCGACTCACACACCGTAAACGCCGGCGGCCTGGGCATGATTGCCATTGGCGTAGGCGGCGCAGATGCCTGTGATGTGATGGCAGGTCTTCCCTGGGAACTCAAATTTCCAAAACTGATTGGCGTAAGACTTACCGGTAAACTCAGCGGTTGGACAGCCCCCAAGGATGTTATCCTGAAAGTAGCGGGCATCCTCACCGTTAAAGGCGGCACCGGTGCCGTAGTAGAATATTTTGGCGAAGGCGCCGTAGCCATGAGCTGTACCGGCAAGGGCACCATCTGTAATATGGGTGCTGAAATAGGCGCTACCACTTCCACCTTTGGATATGATGATAGCATGAGCCGTTACCTTAAAGCCACCGGCAGGGAAGAAGTGGCTGCACTGGCAGATGGCATCCGTGAACACCTTACCGCAGACCCGGAAGTATATGCAAATCCTGCTGATTACTTCGACCAGGTAATTGAGATTAACCTGTCTGAATTGGAGCCGCACCTGAACGGGCCGTTTACCCCAGACCTGGCAACACCTATTTCTAAAATGAAGGAAGCCGCCGCCGCCAACGGCTGGCCAACAAAGATTGAAGTGGGGCTGATAGGCAGCTGTACCAATTCTTCTTATGAAGATATTGCCCGCTCTGTAAGCCTGGCAAAACAGGTGTCTGATAAGGGTCTTACCCTGAAATCTGCCTTTACCATAACACCCGGTAGTGAACTGGTACGCTATACCATTGAACGAGACGGGTTCCTGGGCGTGTTTGATAAAATTGGTGCTACGGTATTTGCCAATGCCTGCGGTCCCTGTATTGGTATGTGGGATAGGGTAGGTGCTGAAAAAGCCGAGAAGAACACCATTGTTCACTCTTTCAACCGCAACTTTGCCAAACGTGCAGATGGCAACCCCAATACCTACGCCTTTGTGGGTTCACCAGAGCTGGTAACCGCCCTGGCCATTGCAGGCGATTTGTCGTTTAACCCTTTAACAGATACATTGACCAATGATAAGGGCGAAAAAGTGAAGCTGGAAGCACCTACCGGTTTTGAATTGCCGCCGCATGGCTACTCCGTAGAAGACCCCGGTTTTCAGGCGCCCGCCGCCGACGGCAGCTCCGTACAGGTGAAAGTAGACCCTGCCAGCAAACGTTTACAGTTATTGGATCCGTTTCCTGCCTGGGAAGGTACTGACCTGAAAGGTTTGAAACTGTTGATTAAGGCAAAGGGTAAGTGCACCACCGACCATATCTCCATGGCCGGCCCCTGGTTAAAATTCCGCGGACACCTGGATAATATCAGTAACAATATGCTGATTGGGGCAGTAAACTTTTTTAATGAGCAAACAGATAAGGTGAAGAACCAACTGACCGGTGAATACGGTCCTGTACCTGCTACACAACGTGCTTACAAGGCAGTGGGTGTGGGCACACTGGTAGTGGGTGATGAAAACTACGGAGAAGGCTCCAGCCGTGAACATGCGGCCATGGAACCAAGACACCTGGGTGTGCGCGCAGTATTGGTAAAATCTTTTGCGCGTATACATGAGACCAACCTGAAGAAACAGGGTATGCTGGCACTCACCTTTGCAGACAAGGCAGATTATGATAAGATTTTAGAAAACGATACTATTGATATCATTGGGCTGGATTCATTTGCACCCGGCAAAGCACTGGGTATTGTCTTGCACCATGCAGACGGCACTACCGATATTATAAAGGCTAATCATACTTACAATGAGCAGCAGATTGAGTGGTTTAAGGCTGGTGGCGCGCTGAATATCATCCGCAAGCAATTTGCCTGATACTTTTCTTTTTGATTGATAAGGAAGCTGTCCCCCGGGGCAGCTTTTTTTGTTAGCTGAAGTGGTTTTAATAAAAGCATTTGCCTCCCATTCGCCGTAAGAGCCAGGGTCAGCCGGATATAATCCGCTGCACTGCTATGTTTGCTGTGTAAAAAAGTTAAGCGTTGTTATACACTTTGAAAATGCTTTCGCGGAGCACGTCTCCCTTGCCGGAGCTGATGAACGCCATTACCTCTGCAATAGCAGCAGGGCTTACCCAGTCCGCAGGGTTGGCATCTGGCATGCTCTTGCGGTTGAGTGCTGTATCAATGATGCTGGGCACTACCACAGAGGCGGTTACATTGCTGCCCCTGCATTCTTCATTGATGCAGGCGGCCAGCGTAAAGAGCATTGATTTGGTGAGGGCATAGGCCAGTACATCCTTACCCTGCGCGGGTTGCAGGGCAGGCCTTGCACCAATAAAGACCAATCGGCCATTGCCTTTTGACTGCATATGGGCCAGTAATGGCCTTGCAAGAAAATAGGCTGTTTCAAAGTTGAGGGAGAACATTTTTTGCACCTGCGCGCCTTCAGTGGCGGCTATATTGCCTGAGGCGAAGCCGCCTACCAGCAACAGCGCCGTATGTATTTGCTCATTTGCTTTTATGGTATTCTCTACAAAGGCGGCAGCGGCCGCTTCATTACCCAGGTCTACCGTAAAGAACGAAAAATGCTTGTTATCACGGGCAAAACCCAGCTGGTTGTCTTTACCATCTACGGCTATAACCCGGTAATCTTCCTGTAAAAACTGCTGTACGCAGGCAACACCCAGGTTGCCATTTGCGCCGGTAATGATAACTGTCTTCATCTGTTGCTGATTAGTTAACTAAGATAGGAAGAATAGGCATTTGCAATGGGCAAGACCCTTCCTTTTGCAATGACTTACCGTGCAGTTTACATTTTATTTTAATGCCCGGAACAGAATTTCTACCGGGTGCAAGGCCTTTTTGCCCGTGCCGTCTTTTATCTGGTGCCTGCAACTGGTGCCGGGGGCGGCAATAATATGTTCTTCCGGTTGTTTGCGCACAGCAGGAAACAATACCAGCTCACCAATATTCATAGATAAGGCATAATGCTCCTTCTCGTACCCAAATGAACCAGCCATGCCACAGCATCCGGAAGGAATGGTTTCTACTGAATAATTGGCCGGCAGCGAGAGCAGCGTTACAGAGGAGGACAATGCAGAGAGCGCTTTCTGCTGGCAATGACCGTGCAGTACTATCTTCTTTGTTTCACTGGTAAATTGCTCGGCCGTAATGTTGCCTTTTTTTATTTCTGCTGCAATGAAATCATCAATAAAGAAAACATTGGCCGCCAGTTCACGTGCTTTAGAAAGACGGTCGTCGGTGGCAAGGTCAATATACTCATCACGAAACGTAAGAATGGCAGAGGGTTCAATGCCTATCAACGGGTGCTCGCTGCTTACTAAGGGATGCAGCAGGTCAATGTTTTTGTTGGCTATTTCTTTTGCTTTGCGCAGCAGCCCCTTGCTTAACCATGAGCGGCCGCTTTCTATATGTTTTGGTATGACTACCTCATAACCCAATTTTTCCAGCAATTGAATGGCCGTGATACCGATATGTGTGTCGTTGTAATTGGTAAATTCATCACAGAAGAGAAAAACTTTTTTGTCAGCATGCTTACTGGGCAAATCCTTCCGGTTACGGTACCAATGATGCAGTGTTTGTTTCTGCAGCGTGGGCATGGATCTTTCCGCTGCAAAACCAGCCATTCTTTTAATGAGTGAACTGATGCCCTTGCTGGTCATCATAAAATTATACATGCCGGGTACTAATGCACCAAGGCTGGCCGAGCGGGAAAAATTAGCAATCAGTCTTGAGCGGAACGGAACACCGTTGGCATCATAATAATGCTGAAGAAATTCGGCTTTTAGTTTTGCAACGTCTACATTAGACGGGCATTCAGATTTGCAGCCTTTACAACTTAGGCAGAGATCCATTACCTCGTAAATCTCTTTGTGATCAAACCGGTTGAGCTTGTCTGAATGTGTAAGAAACTCACGCAATATATTGGCCCTTGCTCGGGTAGTATCTTTTTCATTACGGGTAGCCATAAACGAAGGACACATGGTGCCGCCCGAAAGCTGGGTCTTGCGGCAATCACCGGAGCCGTTGCATTGTTCTGCATGTTGCAGCACATCCTGGTTATGGTAACGGAAGACGGTATTAAAAGCAGGTGTTTGTTGCCCCGGTGTATACCGCAGCATGCTGTTCATGGGCGGCGTATCTACAATCTTGTTGGGGTTGAAGATGTTTTGCGGGTCCCAGGTTCTTTTAATCTCCTTTAGCAGCTGGTAA
>DATJGC010000391.1:0-2681 GCA_035495345.1 Chitinophagaceae bacterium
AGCGCTATTTTAAAGAATCAATAATTGCGGCGTGTTTAACCACAATTGTGGCGGAAGTTTCTATACCTGAACAGCTTATACTACTTTATGCATCGTAATCCAGCACGGGACGCAGCCATCTTTCTACCTCGTTCAGTGGCATTTGCTTTCTTCTTGCATAATCTGCTACCTGGCGTTTATCAATTTTTCCCACGCCAAAGTATTTGCTTTCCGGATGCGCAAAATACCAACCGGATACAGAAGAAGCAGGGTACATGGCCAATGATTCTGTGAGGGTAATGCCCGTGGTTTCCTTACCGCCGAGGAGGTTAAACAATTTATACTTCTCGGTATGGTCTGGGCAGGCGGGATAACCCGGGGCCGGGCGTATACCCAAGTAAGATTCGTTTATCAGTTCTTCATTAGTCAGGTGTTCATCCGTGGCATAACCCCAGTATTCTTTGCGCACTTTCTCATGCAGCAATTCAGCAAAGGCTTCCGCCAGCCGGTCGGCCAATGCCTGCAGTGTTATTTTGCTATAATCGTCCAGTGCGGCTTCAAACCGTTTAATATGCTTTTCTATACCCTGTATAGTTACGGTAAAGGCACCGATATAATCTTTTTTACCAGTGGCGGCGGGCGCAATAAAATCTGTTAAAGACATATTGGGCTGGCCTTCTGCTTTTTTGATCTGCTGGCGGAGCGATTCAAGGTGTACCGGACCGGCAGCTGTTTCTACTATAATAGTGTCCTTTCCATCGCTGTTGGCCGGCCAGAACCCAATAACGCCGCGGGGTTGCAGCCAGTTTTCGCGGATGATTTGCTGCAGCATCAGCTGCGCGTCATTGTATAATTTGCTGGCTTCCTTTCCTACTTTTTCATCACTCAGTATCTGTGGAAATTTGCCATGCAGTTCCCAAGCAATAAAAAACGGCTGCCAGTCGATGTACTTTGCTATCTCCTCAAGGCTGCTGTCTGCAAATACCTTTGTGCCGTTGATGCTGGGCTTTACGGGTGTAAATGTATCCCAGTTGATCTTTGTCTTGTTTTGCTGTGCTTCTTCCAGGCTTAAGAATTGTTTCACCGTTTTCTTATTGGCAAAATCTTCTTTCAGCTTTTGGTATTCTGTCTTGAGGCCCTGTAAAAATGCGGGCTTCTGATCATTCAGCAATGAGCCTGCCACGGTAACGCTGCGCGATGCATCCAGCACATGTACTACACCTTCATCATATTGCGGGGCAATTTTTACCGCCGTATGCATGCGTGATGTGGTAGCACCGCCAATCAGCAGCGGCTGCGTCATGCCCCTTCTCTTCATTTCATGCGCCACGTGCACCATTTCATCAAGCGATGGCGTAATGAGGCCGCTGAGGCCAATGATATCCACGTTTTCTTTTGCGGCGGTATCCAGTATTTTTTCTGTGGGTACCATTACACCCAGGTCTATGATATCATAGCCGTTACAGCCCAGTACCACCCCTACAATGTTTTTACCAATATCATGCACGTCACCTTTTACGGTAGCCAGCAGAATTTTGGCAGCACCGGCGCCTTCTTCGTTTACAGTGCCGGCGGCGGCATGTGCCTGCCTTCGCAACTCTTTTTCTGCTTCAATATAGGGGGTAAGTACGGCCACTGATTTCTTCATCACCCTTGCACTCTTCACTACCTGGGGAAGGAACATTTTTCCGCTGCCGAATAGGTCGCCCACCACATTCATACCTGCCATCAGCGGTCCTTCAATTACATCCAGCGGTTTAGGGTATTGCTGCCTGGCCTCTTCTGTATCTGCTTCTATGAATTCAGTGATACCGTTTACCAGTGAATGTTTTAAGCGCTCTTCCACGCTGCTGCTTCTCCAGGCATCATCCTTTACGGTTTCTTTGCCCTTTGCCTTTACGGTTTCTGCAAAGTTGATCAGTCGTTCTGTAGCCTCATTGTTATCATTGTTGCGGTTAAGGATAACGTCTTCGCACATCTGGCGCAGCTGCGGTTCTATTTCGTCATAGATCACCAGCTGACCTGCGTTTACAATACCCATGTCCATGCCTGCTTTGATGGCATAGAAAAGAAAGACGCTGTGAATGGCTTCACGCACGTGATCATTACCGCGAAAAGAGAAGGATACATTGCTAACGCCACCACTTACCTTGGCCAGTGGCATGCGCCGTTTTATTTCTCGGGTAGCTTCAATAAAATCAACTGCGTAGTTGTTGTGTTCCTCAATACCGGTGGCAATGGCAAAAATATTTGGGTCGAAGATGATATCCTGCGGATCATACCCCACTCGTTCTGTAAGAATATTATACGCACGCTGGCATATTTCTACTTTCCTGTCTTTGGTATCGGCCTGTCCCTTTTCATCAAAAGCCATTACAATAACGGAAGCGCCGTAAGATTGGCAGATGATGGCCTGCTCAATGAATTTCTCCTCCCCTTCTTTCATTGAAATGGAGTTTACAATACAGCGGCCCTGTACACATTTTAAACCTGCTTCTATGATATGAAATTTAGAGCTATCCAGCATAATGGGTATCCTGGCAATATCCGGTTCGCTCTGTACCAGGTTAATAAAGGTGGTCATGGCCTCTACCCCATCCAGCATGGCATCATCCATGTTTACATCCAGTATCTGGGCGCCATTTTCTACCTGCTGGCGGGCAACGCTTAAGGCTTCCTCGTATTTATTTTCTTTGATGAGG
>DATJGC010000392.1:0-16659 GCA_035495345.1 Chitinophagaceae bacterium
AGCAACGCAAAGAGGCGGCGCAAGATAACCGAAGTCTTGCAACAGCTTGATCTTGCAAAAACATGATTAAGACTTCGGTTATCTATGTTCATAATGTTAGCGAAGGAGCAGCGATCCCCGTCTGACCCTTGGTCTGACGGGGTAGCATCCGCAGCGACTTGCCCAGATCTACAACAGCAGCAACAACAATTTCCATTCTAGCCTTAAGCCGTCAGACCAGGGGTCAGACGGTTGGGTTAATCCGCTCGCTTCTCAGTGAACGACGCGCGAAACAATAAAGCAAAAGTGTTTTTTCTTGTCTACAATTTCGAGATCATAACTTTCCTGAATTCTACCTCGGCGCCCTCGGCCTGCAAGGCGATATTTCCTTTGGATGCGGTGCAGTTATAACCATCATTCACAAGATCGCCGTTTACCCATACCGTAATACCATTGCCCTTGCATTGAATCTTCATCGTGTTCCATTCGCCCAGGGGCTTTTCTGAACTATCCGTGAGGTTGATGATGCGGCGGCCCTTGCCTTCGGTAATGCCCCACTCTGCCTTTGGGCCGCGGCGCTTCTCCATATCGGGTACCGTTATATCTTCTACAATACACCAGAAATCACCCGCATTCTGGTGCATCATCTGGCATTCTATAGATTTTGGAAACATTTTATACAAAGCACGCCGTGTAGACGCATGCACCAGTACACCACAGTTGCCGGGTTTTCCGGCAAAGCGGTATTCTACCAGTAATGTATAATCGCTGTAAACGCTGTCTGTAATAAGATGACCATTGGGGAGGCCCATACTCACCAGCATACCATTTCTAACAATGAAGGGGTTGCGCGCGGTTTTGTCTGTATCCATGGCAGGCACATCTACATGCCAGCCCTGCAGGTCTTTGCCATTGAACAATGAATAAGCGTGCGATGCCTGCGCAAGGCCGGTAAGTGATAGCAGGAAACTTAGCAGGCAAAGTATAACGGTTCTTGTCATGTTGATGAAGTTTTTGGAAGCAATCGTATACCACATCGCCTGTAGGCAATGCGGTATACGCAAGATAATTAAATTGCTGCTTGCTCACCCTGCTTCATTCTGCTGCATTTTACTACTTTCATGCAATGACTGACCCGCTCGGACAGGCAATGGCAGATTATTATTACAAAAAAAGAAGGGGCAAGCTCTGGATACTTAACCAGTACGGCCCGCGTGAGGAAATGCCTGTGGGCGCTTACTTCCGCAACTATGACACCATGCCTGCATTGGAACATATTGCGTTGCAAACTTGCAAAGGACGCATACTGGATATTGGCGCCGGCGCAGGCAGCCATGCCCTTGCCTTACAGGCGCAAGGCAAGCAGGTAACTGCGCTTGAGCTGTCTGCACTATCGTGCGATGTAATGCAACAACGCGGCGTAGAGAACATTGTTCAGCAGGATATCTTTGCGTTTCACCAACCCCGCTATGATAGCCTGCTGCTGCTGATGAATGGTATTGGACTGGCGGGTACGCTGGATGGTCTTAAACGCTTTGTAAGGCATGCGGCAAGCCTGCTAACGCCAGGCGGTCAACTTATCTTCGACTCATCAGATGTTGCCTATGTATATGAAGACCAGCTGCCCAACCCAGGCAAGTATTATGGTGAGATTGCGTATCGTTACCAATATAAAAATGAACGGACAGACTGGTTCAACTGGCTCTACATAGATCGGTATACCATGAAGGCCATACTGCAGCAGGAAGGATGGAAGACAACTATTCTTACCGAAGATGAACATGGCCAGTACCTGGTAAGGGCCACGCCATTGTAAGTAACGGTTTTGTAAGCAGCTACAGAAATGGTAGTTTTTAACAGCCGTTAACCTTTAAGGGCTGTATCTTTAAATCAGAAAATAATGCACATGAAGATACCCGTTATACCAGGCATTGCGCTGCTGGCCGTTGTAGTCATAGGCAGTGTGGCCGCCATTCCTGCTGGTTGCCCCGCACCGGCATCCAACAATATACTGCCCGGCGGTACAACCAATAAAATTGTAACCGGCGCAGATCAAACGCAGCAATACCTTCCCTACCTGAAAGGCAAAAGGGTGGCCGTGCTTGCCAACCCTACTACCATCATTGGTAAACGGCACCTGGTAGACAGCCTTCATGCGCTGGGTATAAACATCGTAAAAGTATTTGGTCCTGAGCATGGCTTCAGGGGCAATGCAAGTGCGGGCGCAAGAGTAGCAGATGAAACGGATAGTGCCACAGGCATTCCAATCATCTCACTGTACGGAGCAAAATCTAAACCTACCAAGGAAGATATGGCCAACGTGGATATTTTAGTGTACGATGTGCAGGATGTTGGCTGTCGTTTTTATACAAACATTAATGTACTGGCGAGGCTGATGGAAGCCTGCGCTGAAAATGGCAAGGAACTGATGATACTCGACAGGCCCAACCCCAATGGTTATTTTATAGACGGGCCTGTGCTTGACATGACGCTGAAATCTGGCATTGGCATGTTTCCGATACCCATTACCCACGGACTTACGGTGGCAGAATTTGCACAAATGGCCAATGGAGAAGGCTGGCTGGCCAACAAAGAAAAATGCCCCTTGAAGATCATTCGCGTAGCCAACTATAACCATGATATGTACTATGAGCTGCCGGTGAAACCATCGCCCAATCTTAATACACAGCAATCGGTGATGCTCTACCCTTCTGTTTGTCTTTTTGAGGGTACGGTAATGAACCTGGGGCGCGGCACCCAGTTTCCGTTCACTGTATTGGGCAACCCGGATCTTAAGGGCAAATACAATTTCTCTTTTACGCCTGTTAGTATACCAGGCATGAGTGAAACACCCCAGCACATGAACAAGGTTTGCTATGGCTTAGATCTAAGGACTTTTCCTATTGCAACATTATTAAAGCAAAAAAAGATTAACCTGCAATGGATGATGGAGCTGTACAAGGCTTACCCATACAAGGAAAAGTTTTTTGATTACACACAGAGCAGGGAGATGAACAATATTGCGCGGTTGGTAGGCGATGCAAAATTTAAGGAACAAATCATGAGCGGCGCAACGGAAGCCGCCATCAGAAAATCATGGGAGCCGGGTTTAACCAGGTATAAAGCCATGAGAAAAAAATACCTGCTGTATCCTTAAAGAACACAGCAGGCAGAATGGTTTGAAGCTGCCCTTGTGCAGTTTTGCAACAAGACAAGTTTGCGAGCAATAGTTAGCTCACGGCTATCAATTCCACATCAAATATCAACGTACTGTTGGGGCCAATTTGTGCACTCACCTGCCTGTCGCCATAGGCCAGGTTTGGTGGAATAAAGAAACGCCATTTACTGCCGGTAGGCATGAGTTGAAGGCCTTCTGTCCAGCCACTGATTACCCTGTCTAACGGAAAGGTAGCGGGCTGTCCGCGTTGCACGGAGCTATCAAACACGGTGCCGTCTATCAGCGTGCCATGGTAATGGCAGGTTACTTTGTCGCGCGCGCCGGGTTTTGCGCCGGTACCTTCTTTCAATACCTGGTATTGCAATCCGCTGGGTAGCGCCACCACACCTTCTTTTGATTTATTGGCTGTCAAAAAATCCTGGCCGGCCTGCAGGTTGGCCGCTGCTTTTTCATTTTTCATTTGCTGAAGTTTATCGGAAATACCCATGAATAAATTTTTGCAAAAATACGTGAATAAGAAAAGAATGCCATGCTGTATAATTCAGCACTTCATGCTAACATACCAGGCAATATGTCTGCTGCTCATGTTTGGTAGATTGCCGCAAGCCCAAGCCGCATTGCTCAGAGCAGCTTTACTTACCAGTACCTTTTTTTAAATTACTGATGGTCTGGTAAAATTTATTGATGGCGTCTTTGTCCGCGGCGGTAAGTACCTCGTGTAAATTCAGTTTATTTAAGTACAATAATGCTGCTTTGTGCGCAGGTGCAACCGATAAAATGAAATTAAGCTTATCCCGCGTCTCGGTATCTTCTTTGTAGAGTGGCGTGGCGGCCGGCAGCGGCGAGGCCGTTTTAGAGGCTTTCTTTTTTATAATGGCTTCCAGGGTAGCCGTGCTAAAGGGTGGTGTTGCCGGAATGCCGCGGATAATGCGCAGCAATGCCTCCAGTTGTTTTTTGCTAAGGCCGCCCCTGGTTTTGTAAAACTCATACATATTGCGGGTGAATGTATTGTCAGCCCGCGGTGGCAGGTTGTAAAATACCCACTCAAATACACCATTGAGAAAGTCGTAGTCAGACCCCCTCCCCGTGCTTGATGTTTTACCATTGAAAAACGAAGGCATAGGCAACTTTTTTGCTGTTAAATAACGCGGTACGTGTCGGGCAATTACGAAGATCGGCAATACGATGCTACCGCTGTTGCAACTAGCCAGAAAAAGAATTATTTTAACTAACAGCCGCTGTATTTTTTTATCGAAATCATTAGTTAATGCATAATAGGATGCAGCATTTCTGTATGATTTGTCAAATTGGCCGATATTTTACTACCACTTAACCCTTATAATTAGATGCAATACAAAATAAGTTACTATTTTTACTGAAATATTTTGTTATGAACCTTTTTGTTGCTGGTCTGCCGTACGACTTGGACGATGATGAATTAATGGAAATCTTCGAAAAGTTTGGAACTATTAAATCTGCTAAAGTTGCCATTGATAAGGAAACCGGCAAGAGCAGGGGTTTTGGTTTTGTAGAAATGCCCATTGAGGCAGAAGCGAAAGATGCCATTGAAAACCTTAACGATATTTCTTTGGGTAAAAAACCACTGGTCGTAAAAGCGGCTGATGATCGCCCGGGTGGCGGCGGCGGCGGACAACGCGGTGGTGGTGGTAACAGCGGCGGTGGCGGTGGCTATCGCGGCGGCGGTGGAGGCAACAGTGGTGGCGGTGGCTATGGTGGAAACCGCGGTGGTGGCGGCGGCTATGGCGGTAACAACGACAGGAACCGCAACCGTTTTTAATTACAGGCTACTGATTTCATCTTTTTATAAGGGCAAAAGAAAATAGGCGTTAATCATGCAAGGTTTTTGCAACCTGGTTTAAACGCTGAATTTTTTCTTTTGCCTTTTTTTGTATCGCTGCATCTGTATTGCCTTCCATACTCCGCAACATGCCCAGCGCCTCTGTAAGCAGTTCCTTTCTTTGCCTTGCGTTGGATATTATTTGCTGAGCGTCTGCCCTTGCAAGGTTGCAATCAATTTTAGCAAAATTCAATTCAGCGGTGGCTGTTGAAAGCTGTTGCTCCAGCGCGGTTACCGCTGCATCGTTTGTTGCGCTGTTTTTACTGTTAATGGCAGGTGCCGGTGGTAGTTTTTTAAGCGCATTATAAGATGCCTGCAGCGTATTGTGTTCCTGTTGTAACTGACGGTAATTGCTATTTAACAGGTCGTAGGCATTTTGCAGGTCTGTAAAGGAAGTGTTTAAAACAGCCAGTTCTCCTTTATGCGCCTCATACCTGCCCGCTGCTTCCGTTGGTTGGGCCAGGGCCTGTTGCAGGTTTTTAAGCTGTTGTTGTAACAATTGTATCTGTTCATCTTTATTTGCAAACATGGCAGTGCTGGCAAGACTGTTGCCCGCAGCTGCACCACCATTATTTGCGGTCAGTTCCATGTTTTTCAACGCGCGCCTGTCCAGCAAACTTGTTTTAAATGAATTGATCATCACGTTATACATGCTTCCGTTGGCACCCGCGGCATTCAAGGCCTCCAGGCTATCCAACACCCTTTTTATCACTGTTTCTTTTTCCGTTACTACTTGCGCTGCCTGTAGCCGTCCGCGTTCAGACACCGTATCATTCAGCGTGGTATAAAGCGCATCTGCCAGTTGCAACGCGCTCAGGCTTGCATGCAAAAGGCTGTCCGCCGCTAAAAATTCAGTATCAATGCGGCTGGCGCCAGTATCGTTGGTGGAAGCGGCAGCGGGTGGCCGGCCGATTAATCCTAAGGAGGAAAAAATAGCCAGAAATAAAACAATGGTGGCTAGATAAAAACCGCCGAAAATCAAGAGTCGTTTTCTTCCCGGCGTTATATAGTTTGTTTTCATGCGTAGGCTGTTTAATAAAAATATGCAGCAAGAGCTGCGTTTACACTGCTTCTCTTATATGCCTGACCACCTTTATAATGGCATTGGACTTAACCCCGTTTTGAAGGAGGCTTTGCGCAGGGTTCAGCGCCCTCCTCCAGCATCCCATCCATCTCATCTCGTAAAACAACCATCCGTAGGGCAACTGTTGCTGGTTAGTGATGTCTATCTTTCTGCTTTTTGGTTCCTTACTGTTGTCTGCTATAAAATGCTGGAATAGTTTGCCCAGTTTTGTCTTGGCATTGCCAGTGACGGGGTACATGCTTTCATGTTGATCACTGGCCGACCTGCAAATGCTGAATTGTACCTGCCGGCGCTGGCCCAAAGCCAGACTGGAAAGAGACAATTCTTGCAGGCTGTCTGGCAACTGCCACGCCGCATACGCTCTTGCAGGCAATTGAAGAAAAGCTTTCCAGGAAGCAAATAGCATAAAGGGAAGCAAAAAAGCAGCAGCGCTTGCAACAATTAAAGAAGCATTGCCTGCTATGTAATAAAGTTCGAACAAGAGCACAAGCGCGCCCGTACTAAAGACAGGTAGCCATCGCGTTTGTGCAAGACCGTTAGCCCAACGGCCCGCCCGTATACTTGGCGATAAGATTAAAAGATTGACAACCCCCATGAGCAAACAACAAGCCAGTTGCAATGGAATGAACCATGCGGAAGGCGCATGATTAAAAATAATTGCCGGAAGCAAAAAGAGGCTATCCACCAGCGCAATCATAACCACTGTACGGTACATTCCGTTTAATTTACCGCGCCTGGAGAAGAGGCGCCCCGGGGCTGGCATTGACCCTGCTGTTGCTGCATGTTTTATCATAGTATGGGCTTTTAAGCATTAGAAAGATGCAAGAAATGACACCAGGTGATCTTTAAAAACGATACACTATCCCGGTTTGCATACCGGCATACGTAATGGGTATGCGTTGGGTAACCGCCTTGTCGGGCTTATTAGGGTCTGGTATCCATTCGTCAGTAGAAAAATTCTTTTCGAAATCTATTTGCTTCTGGTTCAGGGTAAGGGTGTTTACCATTTCTCTTCCATCAATGGTGTAGCTGGTAGTTTCTCGTCTGCGCACTACAAATACCACATGAGAAAACTGTACTTCTGCGTAGACCCTGATGCGTTCAGTGATCTTATACTGCGCACCAAGTCCGCCACTGAATCCAAAAGAAGGATTGCGGATGCTCCATTCATAGCGCGTATCTGTAAAGGAGGCCGAGTCTCTCCGGAAGCCCTGCCACTGCATGCTGCTGGTAGACTGGCGGCTGTCATGCTCCACGCTATTGGGACGGATGGTGATAACCGCGCCCACTTTATTATATAGAAACCATTTTGGCCTGGAGATGGCCTTGAGCGTAATATTGGGCGTAAACGTTAACAGGGTGGCATCATAAGAAATAGTATATCGTTCGCTATAACTTTTCTCAGTAATCGCACCCGTACTCAGTACTTGTGTAAATGAAGAATCCCTTACTTTACTGATAGTACTGCGGAAATAATCTACGTCCAAACCCACATTAATAAAATCATTCAGCACATAAGAAAACCCGGCACCTACCCTGAAACCTTCACCAAGGCCTTTCCTCGGTGCCTTGTAGGCAATGTCTTTTGAGGTTACATTATTATCCTGCATTCTTAGCACGATACTACTAACATCATCAGGATAAAATTTAAAAGTAGAACCCAATGCCATGGCGTAACCCGTATGCAGGTTAACGGTAAACTTTGGCTCCGGTTTTACCAGCAGGCTGAGCGAACTGTCCTTTGGTATATAATGCCGATAAGTTTCCTGTGAAAAGCTGTTGGTACAAGTATACAGAATAATTCCTGCTGCAATAATCATGTTACGCATACAAAATAAGTTTGGCGGTTAAAATGAAATTAAAAGGGCAGGATGATAAAGGTTGGGAGCAGGTAAGTCGAGCTACGGAAAGCAGAAGTGTTTAGATTAGCAGTAGCGATATTTTTTTTCAATTCCTCTATCATCAATCATAATTATACAAGCCATTTATCAATAGAATTAAAAAATAAAACTTTTTTTAACTTTTTAAATCCGGCCATAAAAACTCTTCGTAGGTACCAATACCTTGTCCACCCCTTTAACCGCTCAACCCTGGCTATTATACACAAACCCACCCTCCAAATCTTCGCATGCCTGCTAACCACAGGCAGTAATTTGTAAGCATATCCAATCTATTGAATTGCCAAGTGTAAAATTTCTTTGCTGCACCGCCTTGTATAGTATTCGTTAATTAATTAAATGAAACAACAATGGCTACAATTCAAACAGACAAAGGGCTGGCAGGCACAAACAAAATGGATGCAGCATCCCTCTCGCGAAGAAAGTTTCTTGGCTACGCAGGTACCGCCACGGCATTAATGGCCGGACTGGCAGCTTGTACAAAAACAGATGACGCCAACGCAAGAGTTGGCGCAGACGGCGTTGACCTTGGCAGCGGCGACCCGGGCATATTAAATTATGCCTACGCGCTGGAGCAACTGGAGGCGGCCTTCTATGTAAAGGTGATCATGTCTCCTTATGCAAACATGAACGCCACTGAAAAAGCGCTTATTTCAGACATTCGTGATCACGAAATTGCGCACCGCGAATTTTTCAAGACAGCCCTCGGCGGCGCGGCCATCCCGCAGCTCGATTTTGATTTCAGCAGCATCGACTTTAGCTCACGCGCAAGTGTACTGGGTACCGCAAAAGCCTTTGAAGACCTCGGCGTATCTGCGTATAACGGTGCCGGACGCCTGATAAAAAGTGCAGATTACCTGGTACTGGCTGGTAAAATAGTGTCTGTTGAAGCACGCCACGCAGCCTATATCCGTGATCTGTTAATGACCAACAGTTTTGCAGACGCTTCTATTATTGATGCCAATGGGCTAGACCTTACCAACAAGCCTGCAGACGTACTGCCCATTGCACAGAAGTACATCAAAACTAAATTAGACGGCGGCAATCTTCCCTTCTATTGATAGATGCAATGATAGCCATCCACTTTTTATCCTGATTCATTACAACTAAATAACATTATCATGAACATTACGAATATCATAAAGGAAATTGAAAAAGTAGACCCGGAAGTCTACGGGCGTTTAGACAGTCGCAGGTCTGCCATGAAAAATTTTGCCAGCATTGGTGGTAAAATTGCCCTTGCGGCAGTGCCACTGGCATTGGGTGCGGTATTTCAAAAAGCGTATGCGGGTACCCGTGGTGTCACTGGCGACACCGTGGTAGATATTCTTAATTATGCCCTTACACTTGAATACCTGGAAGCTGCTTTCTACGCCAAAGGCGTGGCTTCACCCGGCCTCATACCCGCTGGCGATACCGCCGCAGGTATTGCACTCATTGCAAAACATGAAATGAACCATGTAGACTTTCTTAAGGCTGCCATTGGCGCTGCCGGCGGCAAAGCCGTTGACGCTCCTCAATTTGATTTCACCGCAAAAGGAACTTTCAATGATGTATTTTCCAATTTTGAAACCTTCCTCAATGTTGCCCAAACTTTTGAAGACACCGGCGTACGTGCGTATAAAGGACGTGCTGCTGAAATAGTAGGTGGTGGCGATTACCTCACGGCCGCACTTCGTATTCATTCTGTAGAAGCAAGACATGCTGCGCATATTCGCGGACTGCGGAAGGCCTACGGCTCAGGCATCGGCAATGTAAAACCATGGATAACCGGTAAAATGAGTGGTATCAACAGCAGTGCCGTGCAGGCCAGTTACGATGGTGAAGAACTGACTTCGCAGGCTACCATCTCCATCGTTAACATCAATGGATTTAGTATTTCTGCAGATGCTGCCTCTGAAGCATTTGACGAACCATTAACCAAAGACCAGGTGCTGGCCATAGTAGGACCGTTCTTTAAATCATAATTACAATTATAGACACCGGCGGCTGTTTTCTTGCAAGACAGCCTGCTGGTGTTTCTTCTGAAAGTGCTGCCATGCACAGCACCAAGCAAACCAAACACTGTGTTATGCAACCAATGCTACACCGCTTTACGCTGCTCGCCGTTATCATCTTTTTCTTCAGCTGTTCCAAAAGCAATCCACCCGCCCGCAGCATTGCCAATAATGATGTTGTTGAAACAAGTCCTCCCTATCAACAGCCATATACCGTATTCATCAACCAGTATATTGGCGGCTACTATGAAGCACTCCCTGCACATTATGCCACCACCGATAAAAAATATCCGCTACTGCTTTTTTTACATGGCGGCGGACAGGTGGGTGATGGAGACAAAGATCTACCGCTGGTGCTAAATGATGGTGTTGCAAAAATCATTAGCGAAAAAAAATTTCCGCCCAGCTTCAGCGTCAATGGAGAACAGTTTTCCTTTATTGTGTTGTCGCCCCAGTTCCGCGCAACGCCGCCAGACTCCATGGTAATGTCGTTCCTTTCTTTTGCCCTGAAAAAATACCGTATAGACCCTGCGCGCGTCTATCTTACAGGGCTCAGCATGGGCGGCGTGCTCACCAGTACCCTGGCCGGCACACATACGGCTACTTTTGCCGCGGCGGTACCCATTGCCGGCGAAAGTTTTGGCGCAGACAGGGATGCCAACGCCGCCAGCATTGCCAGCGGCGGCCTGGCGCTATGGGCCTTTCATAACGCCAATGACCCCACGTTTTCGTCGACAGCGGCGACCGAATTTGTAAATAGCATTAAAAGTTTCAATCCGGTGGTGCAGCCCAGGCTTACCATCTTTCCCGCTTTTGGGCACGATGCGTGGACGGCGGCCCTCGACCCGCTGTACCGTGAAAACAATATGAATGTATATGAGTGGATGCTGCATTACAAACGTTAATTCTTTACTATTTAATTACGCAAACAGCTAAGGGTATAAATGATACCCTTTTGCATAACCGGGGGTGAATTTTCTACAGGTTTTATATCTTGAAATAACGATACCACGATGGTAGACGCTGGTTGCGCCTAACACCACACTAATCACAATAATGGCAGGCCTTTTGAAAAGATGCTGGTACATAAATATGTACAGTATGAAACAGAAAATTCTTGCACTAGGCACAGTGATCATGTTATGCGGCGTTGCAACATATGCCCAGAAAACAACTCCCCGCCCCTCTCTGATGGTAAAAGGCGGATTGAATTTATCCAATATTACTATTAACAAGTCGGGCGACCTCGATGAAGGCAAAACGCTTCCTTCTTTCCAGGCAGGTTTGCAGGCAGATTTACCCATTGGGTCTTTCTTCTCCATTCAGCCGGGCGTTTTCTTTACAGGTAAAGGCGCCAAATTAGAATCAGGTAATACCTCTGGTAACAATTGGTACCGTGCTACTACCCGCCCCTATTACATTGAAGTACCGGTAAATGCCGTAGTTAAATTGCCATTGGGCGAAGGTTCCAACTTTTTCTTTGGCGCAGGACCTTATGTAGCCATGGGTGTAGGTGGCAAGAACCGCGTTGAAGGTCAGATCCTCGGCGCAGATTTCAGTCGCTCAGAAAAAATCAAGTTCTCTAACGACGATCCATTTACCAGCAATGAAGAAGGTGCAGGCTATAATGTAATGCGCCGTTTTGATTATGGTTTAAACGGAACCGTAGGCATAGAAGCCAAACATGCAGTATTTTCTGTTAACTACGGATTAGGCCTTGCAAAACTGCAGTCTGGTACCAGCAGTTCTAATGATGAGCTGAACAAATACCGGGTATTGAGTTTTACGGTGGGCGTAAAATTATAAACAGGCAATTCTCACAAAGCATTCATAGAAAAAGATCATCCGCAGGGATGGTCTTTTTTTTGTGCATCATCTAGTACGGTGGACGCAAGCCCAAAAAAAAGCCACCGGCATTACCCGGTGGCCCTGACTTCTTTTTGAGTCAGCAGATTATTTTTATGGATACAGCCCGGCTACGCGAGAATAACCGAAGGCTTCCATGATTTATCTGTAGATTGCATGAATACCTCCTTTTTTTTGGTGAACCATAAAGTTAAGAAAGGCCATTTATAAAAAAAAGATAAATTGGCTTTAATTTTCAGTTGCTATGAATAGGATCGACCGCTTATTTAATATTCTCACGCTCCTGCAATCCAAAAAATATGTACCGGCAGAAAAAATTGCGCAACAGTTTTCACTGAGTGTCCGCACTGTGTATCGTGATGTAAAGGCATTGTCGGAAGCAGGCATTCCCGTTAGTTTTGAACCACAGCGCGGCTATTTTATTGTACAGGGTTATTTTTTGCCACCGGTGGCCTTCAGTAAAGAGGAAGCCAACGCATTTTTACTGATGGAGTCTATAGTAAAAGGTTTTGCGGACAAATCCATACAGACGCATTTCTCCAGCGGACTGCAAAAAATCAGGGCGGTCATGCGCGGGTCGGAAAAAGAAAGTGTTGAAGTAATGGCCAACCATATCAGGGTGCAGACCCCTGATTGTTTCAATTTTAACTACGAGTACTTAACGAAACTGCAGAATGCCATTGCGGCCAAACAGGCCATTGAGCTTGACTATAAAAACAATGCACATGAGGTAAGCAGCCGGCAGGTAGAACCCATCGGCCTTATTTTTTACGCACTGCACTGGCACCTGATCGGGTGGTGCAGCCTGCGGAAAGATTACCGGGATTTTAAGGTAGCCCGCATCTTACGCGTTACCAATACCTCCAAAGCATTTACAAAAACAGACCATATGCCACTGCAAGACTACATGAAAAAATTGCCCGTGGCGTATTAGCAAAAAAAATTACCCCCCCCCATTTTTACACTGCCATAGGGTTGTCAGTGCCCGTATTGTTCTTTGTTGTATAAACTTCTACTTTATGCAATTAACAACAATGTTCCTGAAAGAATTGACTGCCGAAGCAGCCACTACCCGCAAGATGTTATCATTGGTGCCTACAGAAAAATTTGGCTGGAAACCGCATGAGAAAAGCATGACCCTGCAACAGTTATCTACTCATATTGCTGAGTTGCCGGGTTGGATCACCCTGGTGCTGAATACATCTGAACTAGACTTTGCCACCCAGCCCTATGACCCCGTGCAAATAAACGATACCAAGGCGCTCCTGGATTATTTTGAAACCACCCTGGCCACTGGCAAAAAGAGCCTGGAAGCTGCTACCGATAAAGACCTGGAAGTAAATTGGGTGATGCGCAACGGCAAGGAGCTGTATATGGACGCTCCAAAAAGCGAGGTCCTGCGCATGTGCTTCTCTCAGGTAATACACCACCGCGCACAGCTGGGTGTATTTCTTCGCCTGCTGAACATTCCAATACCCGGCAGTTACGGCCCCAGTGCAGATGAAATGCCGTTAAAATAAGCAGCAATGGTACGCCGGCAGGCGAAGTGCGTTTTTGCGCTGCCGGTAGTCTAATCTGCCGCTGTATCCCACCGCTTCAAACAATTGTTACATCTTACATTTATTGCCCTGCTACAGCAGCAGCTATAGCAGGGCTTTTTTTATTTGATGGTTTACTAATTTTGATACATCTTTAAAAGCCGGCCGCAGCCGGCCAAGCCTTTCCTGCATTTTATCATTGTAAAGATTGTCAACAACATGAAGAAAACCTTTCTGGCCATGCTTATTGCATGCCTTGGATCTCTTGCGCTAATTGCACAGCAAAAATCGCCCACCCCGCCCGTGGTGCCTACGGCAAAGGATGAGAAAACGGAGAAGAACAATCTTCCCAACCTGGTATTTAATCCAGACCAGGCGGCCAGCACAGAACATGAAACCACCATCAAAGGGCAACGCATTCCTTATAAAGCCACCACTGGCACCATGCCCGTTTGGGATGAAGACGGTAAATGCATTGCCGGCCTTTTCTATACTTTTTACGAACGCTCAGATATTAAAGACCGGAGCAATCGGCCGCTGGTGATTTCCTTTAATGGTGGTCCCGGCTCTGCTTCTGTATGGATGGAAATTGCCTATACCGGTCCGCGCCTGCTGAATATAGATGATGAAGGCTATCCTGTACAACCCTATGGCATCAGAGAGAATCCGTATTCTATTCTTGATGTGGCTGATATTGTTTTTGTAAACCCTGTGAACACCGCCTATTCAAGACCCGTAAGCAAGGACATACCCGGCAAAACATTCTTTGGCGTAAATGCAGATATCAAATACCTGGCAGGATGGATCAATACTTTTGTTACCCGCAATAACCGGTGGGCTTCTCCCAAATACCTTATCGGAGAAAGCTATGGTACCACCCGTGTATCGGGCCTTGCGCTGGAGCTGCAGAATGCCCAATGGATGTACCTTAACGGCGTAATACTGGTATCCCCAACAGACCTGGGCATTGAACGCGGCGGCCCGGTTGATGCTGCGCTCAGACTTCCTTATTTTGCCGCTACCGCATGGTTTCATAAGGTGTTGCCGGCAGATCTGCAGAAAAAAGATCTCACTGAAATGCTGCCGGAAGTAGAAGACTTTACCATTAATGAACTGATACCTGCTATCAGCAAGGGCAGCTTTCTTACGGATGATAAGCGAAAAGCCATTGCAGAAAAAATGGCACGTTACTCAGGGCTCTCCGCAACAGTGCTGCTGCAACATAATTTTGATGTGCCCACAGATTATTTCTGGAAAGAACTGCTGCGCGATAAAGGCTTTACTGTAGGAAGACTCGATTCACGCTACCGCGGTATTGATAAACAGGATGCAGGCGAAGCGCCCGATTACAATGCAGAACTAACATCATGGCTACACGCTTTTACGCCCGCCATCAATATGTACACGCGTAATGAACTAAATTATAAGACCGATGCAAAATACATGATGTTTGGCCCCGTGCACCCCTGGGACAGAACCGGCGATAAAACCGGTGAAAACCTGCGCCAGGCCATGGCAGAAAATCCGTACCTGCACGTGATGGTGCAGTCTGGCTATTACGATGGCGCCTGTGATTACTTCAATGCAAAATACAATATCTGGCAGATGGACCCTGGCGGTCGCCTGAAAGACAGGTTTAGCTGGAAAGGGTACCGCAGCGGGCATATGATGTACCTGCGCCGGCAAGACCTGGCCAGCGCTAATGATGATATCCGGCAGTTTATAAAGGCGTCCATGCCTGCCGCCGGAACGCCTGCCAAGTATTAGTTAGCAGTATAATAAAATGGATAAGGGCTGGTGCTAAGCAATCAGCCCTTTTTCATGCCCGCAATAATATTCACGGTAAGTGCTACTACAAATGTGTTCAGCGCAAAGGAGAGTAAACCATGCGCCAATGCCTTTCTGCGTATACTGCGGGAGGTAATCTGCACATCAGACACCTGGAAGGTCATGCCAATCACAAATGCGAAATAGGCAAAGTCCAGGTAATCCGGCGCCTTTTCTTTGGGAAAATCAAGTCCTTCTGCATGTTTTTCAGGCGCCGCTGCATCATCATCATAATACATATACGCGTAATGAAAACTAAAAGTAGTATGCACCATACACCATGATAAAAGCATGCCCATAATACAAACTACCAGGTACAATGCCTTTTGCGTAGAAAACTCATCTGCATTAATCAGCACCACCACAATACCCATACTGGCCATAGAAGACAACAGTACAAAGAAAAATACCAGTACCCGGCTGCCATCTTCCTGGCTGGCTATTTTTCTGATACGCGCCGGCGGGCAGGTAAAAAATACAATCCAGGCAGTTAAAAGAATGGTAACACAAAGCACATCCCACATGATCATGATCAGCACCAGGGTACTTTCTACCGCAGCCCTGATAAAAATGAACGTAAGCAGGGCGGCGCCGCAGCCAATCAGTAGCCTGTGTATGGGCCGCAGGCGAAGAAAGAAACTGTCTGCCTGTTTACTGCCAGGTAATGTAGCCATAAAATAAAATTAATGCTGAAGGTAATAGTTATGCAGCAAACCAAACTTTAGCCTGTCACCGTTAACAACCCTTGCAAGAGCAGTGCTATCGTATGAGGCCAATGGCCTTTGAATGCGCTATGGCGGCAAGACTGTTATCAAAAAAACAGGTATGAATGCCCGTGTTTTTTTGTAACTCGTTTAGCAGTGCATTGGTGGCAGCTGCATTGGCGCCAACCACGTTGCGGATATACACAGCATGAATTCTTGCGGGGTATTTCTCTGCAATGGCTTTGTAAATAACCGGGTCACGCTGTGTATTGTCACCAAGCAGTATAAATTGCTGGTGCGGAAAGGCCTGCAAAATTCTGGCAACACGTATCAGCTTGCCTTCATGTTTTGTCTTACCGGTTTGCAGTAACTCCGTCCACCGTTTGATATGATTCAATAAAAAGGCACCTCTTGGTAATTTGTTGTGTGCAAAAAAATCAGACAGGTAATCATACAAATTCCATTCACTGCTTGAAACGTAGAAAAAAGGATTCGGCGCTTCTGGCGTAGTGTTAGAAACAGAGAGCAGGTGGTAATGATGCTGCACATCGTCAAAAACCCGTCTTGTATGCGGGTTGGCAGTAAACAACAAACGCATGCGCCTGAATACCGTGGATGAATGAGAAATCATGATGGTATCATCAATGTCTGAGATAAAGCCGTACTGTGTCTTGTGTGGTACAAACAATTCTCCCTTGCCGGTTACAATGCCCTTATCGTCCTGGTATTG
>DATJGC010000393.1:0-10863 GCA_035495345.1 Chitinophagaceae bacterium
TATTGCTTCGATTACATCTTATCGCACAGAGCTAGCGGAGCTAACAGAGGTGCTAGGGGATAAAGAGAAAAGGAGTTGTCGCTTCGCTTGCTAATAGTGCAAAGAGAAAAGGAGAAAAGGGGGCTATCGCTTCGATTACATTTTATCGCACAGGGCTAGCGGAGCTAACAGAGGTGCTAAGGGGATAAAGAGAAAAGAAGTTGTCGCTTCGCTGGCTAAGGGTACAAAGAGAAAAGGAGAAAAGGGGGCTATCGCTTCGATTTCATTTTATCGCACAGGGCTAGCAGAGCTAACAGAGGTGCTAAGGGGATAAAGAGAAAAGAAGTTGTCGATTCGCTTGCTAAGGGTGCAAAGAGAAAAGGAGAAAAAGGGCTATCGCTTCGATTACATTTTATCGCATAGGGCCATGAGAAGCAACAGAGGGCCGAAACATCTGGGCAAGCGAACTTGGAACCAGGAACCCGGAACTGAGAACTTCACGCTGAGCAAACGTTTTTTACTTTTTCCTTTTGAATTTTTACTTTACCTATCCCAGCTCAATATCAATTCTTTCATCTTCTGCACCGGCAAGTATTTTATCTTTCATCCGTTTGAGCGGGTTCTTGTGGTATTCTTCGTATTCGCTTCTTTGTTTGATGATGTCTACACAGGCAAAAATGGCAGCGGTGAAGCTAGCCGTGTCTGCCCTGTTCTTGCCGGCAATGTCAAAAGCCGTACCATGGTCGGGCGAGGTACGGATACCGCTTAGTCCGGCGGTGTAGTTTATTCCTTCGCCAAGGGCGAGGGATTTAAACGGAATCAAACCCTGGTCATGGTACATGGCAAGCACGGCATCAAATTTTTCATGCTGGCCGCGGGCAAAAAAGGCATCAGCGCTGTAGGGTCCAAACACAATTACATTGCTGTTGCTTTGTTTGAAGTCTTTGATGGCGGGTTTTATAATGTCTTCTTCTTCTCTGCCTACCAATCCTTCATCACCGGCATGCGGGTTTAGGCCCAGCACGGCAATCTTTGGTTTATCAATACCAAAATCACGCTGCAGTGATTCTTTCAAAATGGCCAGTTTGGAAATGATGGCTTCGCGGGTAATGTATTTGGCCACTTCGCTTATGGGGATATGTTCTGTTACCAGTCCTACTTTCATATTGTCTGCCACCATCAGCATCAAAACATCCTTTGCACTAAAGAGATCTTTGAGGTAGGGGGTATGCCCGGTATAATTGAACGCCTCGTTTTGAACGTTCTTTTTATGAATGGGTGCAGTTACCAGTCCGTCGATCCGTTTTTCTTTCAGGGCCTGGCCGGCTGCCGTCAGTGATTTTATGGCGTATTGTCCGCCGATATCGTTTAATGAACCCGGGGTAACGGCAATCTCCTCTTCCCAGCAATTAAATACGGTCACCTGCCGCGGCGCAATACGGTTCAACTCTTTTGTATTCTGGTAATTAAAGTTGCTGTCTGGTACTGATTTACGGTAAAAGTTGATCACTTTGTTGGAAGCAAAGACCACCGGGGTGCAAATTTCCAGCAGGCGGGTATCAGTGAGTGATTTTATGATAAGTTCAATACCAATGCCGTTGATATCTCCGCAGGAAATACCAATGACAGGCTTTGTGTGTACGGGTGCTTGTGGTTGCATAGACATAATTTTGCAATGTTGGTAAAGTTACAATAAGCTTCCGTAACAACATAAACAGATGCTAAAACGTGTTTTGCCACCGTTGGCAGAATGTAACCTGCGGGAGTTATACCTTTTTACAACTTGCGCAGGGCAGTAGTATCTGTAAGGGTATGCAGAAAAGCTTCCAGTGCCTGCTTTTCTTTGGGCGTCAGCTGCAGTTTTTCTGCGGGCAATGTTTGGTTGGGAACGTGCAGCCCAATGCCCTGTCCGCCACCCTGGTCATAAAAATTGATTACCTCTGTAAGCGTGGAGAAGACGCCGTTGTGCATATAAGGCGCAGTTAGGGCAATATTGCGGAGGGTGGGGGTTTTGAAGGCATGATCCATAAAATCCTGCGGCAGGCTGCTGATTCTGCCGGGATCGGTATCTAACACTGGTTTTTGCAAGTTGGCATTGGCGGGCACGCCAATTACTTCAGATTCCTGGTAATAAAAGCCGGGCGGTTTGGAGCCATTGAAAAGTGGCAGGTAATGACAGGTGGCGCATTTGGCTTTGCCCGCAAAAAGGTTAAAGCCCTGTAATTCTTGGGTGCTTAGTTGATCTTTTTGTCCGCGCATATATTTATCAAAACGGGCATTATAGCTAACCAGTGTTCTTAGGTACAGTGTAACCGCATTTGCAATTAATTTGCTGCTGATACTGTCACCCGCACCAGGGTAGGCTTTTTTATAGAGGCTTTTGTAGCCGGGTGTCTGCTGCAGCCGGCTTACGGCGTTGTTTGCAGCATTGTTCATTTCCCGTTCATTAGACAGCACTTCCAGCACCACATCATCCAGGCGGTGCTGCCGGCTATCGTAAAAAAAGTTCATTTGCAGTGCGGCATTCCATAGGCCCGGTGTATTGCGTGGCAGCTGGCTGTGTTCATCCATTTGTAAGGCGCGGGGCAGGCCATCAGTAAATGCCCTGGCAGGTTGGTGGCAGCTGGCGCAGGAGCGTTTGCCATTGGCAGATAAAAGTGGTTCAAAGAAGATCTTCCTACCCAATTGCACACGTGCATCACTGGTGGTATCATCATAAGAATAAATAGCTGCGCGAAGGCTTTTTGCATCAAACAGAGAACCTGTTCTGCTAATCAATGAGTGGTGAGTGGGGTTTTCTGCAAAGCCTGCTTTCAATCTTGCCTTTCCAAGCAATGCGCAAAGAGGGTTAATGTACTCGCTGATAAAGAAGGCGCGGTTAAATGGGGCGAAGTCCTGGTGCTGCAGCAGGTAAGCCTCTGCATTGGCCAGCAAGGCATTCATTTGATTGTAGTTTGTGGTACCGGCGGCAGAGAGGGCAGGTTTATAAATAGAAAGCACAAACGAAACACTCCTGAGCGAGGAAGCCGCTTCCGGCATTGAATACTGCGCCAATGGAGAATCAAAACCGGTAATTCCCAATGTAATAACGCGGTACAATGATTCCATGGCAGCATCTACTGCATAATTCTCGGGGTTAAAGATGCCAAGGTTGTCAGACAAACCCTCCAGCACTGTTATCATTACAGTTAGGGTATGCAGCAGGTTTGCTTTGTCTTTTTGGTTGTACTGTGGGTAGAGAAAAGATTCTATTACCTGGAAGCCCTGTGGTTGCTGGTAGGCGGTAGGGTCTTCTTCTTCTATAAAATTAGTGGGCAGGCCGTTCAGCTTGTTTACATCCAGTTCAAAATAATATGCCAGCCAAACCTCCACTTCTTTGTAAGCCATGCGGGCGCTAAAAAAACGGGCCTGGATGTTTTTTTGCGGCTCGTCCTTTTCTATGGCCAATTGCAATCCTTTTGTTTCCTGCAGCAAGTGCAGGAGCCCCTGCTGGTATTGGGCTTTGATTGCCTCTTCAGGAGTGGCAGCGGGCCGGGTAAGAAAAGAAACCAGTAAAATACTGCCGGCAATAAACAGGATAATCTGCAGTTTCTTTTTCATACGCAATAAAGTTTGCTGCTGCTGCGCCTGGCGCTATGGCTGCGCAACATTTATAGCAGCAGGGCGGTTGGCGGCTGCAGTTACCTCGCGGATACCCACACTATTGGTTTCTCCCTCCTTGCTGGTGGCCAGCAGGCGATAGTAAGCATTGCCCGCTAAGGGTGTTGCATCTGTAAATTCATAGTGGGTTGCATCCTCCGCCTCTCCCTTGGCGGGCAGCACCATGATGGTTTCATAATCTACCCCATTGGCTGAGCGTTCTACGGTAAAGTAGTCGCTGTTGCGTTCTGCGGCAGTAGACCATTGCAGTACTATTTTTCCATTTTTTACTGTTGCCTGGTATTTACTAACGGCAATGCTCAGGGCAGATACCACCTTCACCATAAAAGTGTCTGCAATGCAGGTATTGGCGGGGGCCAGGCTATCATTAACGTAGTAGGTGTAGAGGCCGGTTGCATTGGGTTGAATGGTCAGTGATCGCTCACGGCCGGTGACCGTGGCGGGCACTGAATACCGGTTATAACCCCCAATCCAGGACGCGCTGAGTTGCGTGGGAGTGTTGACGGTACTGTTGATACTCTTCTTTATGTTTACGCCTTTCATAATCGTAAACCTGTCGCGCACCGTACCGCTATTGCCCACAAATTTTGCATCGAGGCGATTGTCCTGTATCTCCAGGAACAATGCACCGGTTTCTCCACCGGCGCTGATTTGCTGGTTGCGGGTATAAAAAACCGGGTATAGATTACCGTTACCAGAGCCTATCTGCCCGGCAGAGCCAGCCACCACGTACACGGTACCATGTTTGTAGCTGCTATCGATAGTGAAATAAGGGCAGGTACTGTTGGCGGCGCTGGTATCTGCAGATGAATTTTGCGGAGGCTGAGACCCATCGTAACGCGCATTGGATGCATTGAGTAAAGTGCCGGCGCCTGGTGCGGTGCTGTTAAATGGCGTGGAGAGGCCGGTATGATCTTTTACAAGAAAACTTCTTTCATACACATGGCTATGGCCGGCCAGCACCACGTCTACGCCAAATCTTTCCAGGATAGGAACAATGCGCTGCCGAATGGCCTGCAAGCTTCCTTCGCGGTTGGTGCTGTCTGATCTGTGAGAACCATTGGTATACGGCGGATGGTGCATGCATACAATGGTCCATTTATGCTTGTTGATATTGGCCGTAAGATCCGCTTTCAGCCACTTCGCCTGCTGGCTACCGGTGGCATCGCTGGTATCATCATACAAATGCTTGCCGCCATCTATACCATAAGTATCCAGCATTACAAAATGGATATTGCCATAATCAAAAGAATAGTAATGTTCGGTACCGGAAGGAAGTCCGCCCGATTGCCCGGCATCAGGCACGGTAAAAATGCTGAAATAGGGAATGGCATGGTCTGCAGCGCGGGCTGCGGTATTGGCATATTCATGATTGCCCGGCACGGGGAAAAGCACATGGTTATCAAAAATATTGTTGTTATAAATATTGAAGAATCCGGTGTTGTGCTCGCTTTCCAAACCATTGTTGTAGGCGTTATCGCCCAACATAATGGCAAGCTCTGAATTTTGCGGGTTATTTTTTAAACGCAGGTATGCATCTCTTGAACCCTTTTGCATGGCGCTGCCAGTGCCGGGGTCGCCAAAAACGCCAATCCGAATGCTGCGTTTGGTAGACGCCGGCGGTGAGGTAGTAAAATAATTGCGGTAACTCCCTTTTACAATAGAACTGGCACTGCCAATTGCATAAAAATATTTTGTATCTGGCAACAGGCCGGTGATACGAAGTTCATGATCGGTCGCCGGGCGGGGGTCTTTAACGGCCATGGTTAACGCAGCGTCTGTGCTGCCATAATAAACACTGCTGCCATTGCTGGGGGCGGCTGTTTGCCACCTGACCGTTACCGCGTCCGAACTCACCATCTGCAGGTACGGTCCGCGTACAATGGCAGGTTCTGCGGCACCGCTGATGCCTACCAGCTCAAGATCAAACAGCAGGTCAGTGCTGGCCGCATCGCTTTGGTGCAGCTCAACGGCAATCATGTTTTTGCCCCGCACAAAATTTGCCGCGGCTACCGTGTAAGACTGAATGGCGTGGCCATTGTCTATTGCTGCTGCCAATGCCGGGGTGGCATGACCGGGATTGACCGGCATATTGCTGCTGGCGCAGGGCTTGCCATTGATATAGATCACGGCACCATCATCTGCATACAGGTTTATCCGGAAGGAGTCGTAGCTGCGCGGGTTGGTTATTGATAATGTGTGCCTGAAATAAGTGCTGATGTATTTTGCTGCTGCGTTACTACCATATTGAACCGTTGTGCGCACTTCATTGCCATAACCAAAGGAAGCCGGGGCCATGGGCCAGCGAAGACTGGCCGTTTTCCAGTTGGCAGCGGGCGGTTGTCCGTTATCCATGTATTGCCAAACAGCGCCAAACTTTATAAGCGTGCTGTCTTTGGCCAGGGCAGTAACATGTTGCAGCAACAATAGCAATAACAGGCAGGGGGCAGACAGGCGCATATTTTTCATGCAGTGAATTTGGTTTTTACGATGATCGTGAAGCAGTACCCGCGCAAATTACCTGCTTTTTCTATTGCCTGCGGACTGCTCCCGGTTTTTTAATGGATTGGTAAAACCGCCGGCTAATGCGCCGGATATTTCGGTTTGAAGGGAAAGCGGTTATGGCGCGGGCAGTTTTTTCGCCCAACGGGCTAAATAGAGCCGTAAAGAACGCCTGAAGGACTTGCAAAAAGCATAAATATTGCGCATTTTTACCCCCGGTTACAAATCTCCTACTTATGAAAACATCGTCTGTATTATCATGGCTGCAAGGCTTCCTTTATAGAAATGGTTTGTTTTTACGCCCGGCCCGCCCCCGTTTTGAACTGGGCCAGCATTATATTCGTATTAAGCCCACTGCACATCATATCATGGGTGTAAAACGCTCCGCGCAGCCTTCTTTTGAAGTAAGCTTATTACCCGCCAGCGCATCTTCCGGTTACTAAACTGTTTTGATACACTTTGTTTAGGTGCAGCTTACCTGTACTTTTGCAGAATGTACACGCTAAAAAAATCTCTTGGCCAGCATTTCCTGCATGATGAAGCCATTTGCCGGCAAATAGTAGCGGCGTTACAGGAGCATTCTTTTACGCGGTTGCTGGAGGTGGGTCCGGGTGGCGGCGCGCTTACCAAGTACTTGCTGGAGCTACCGCAGATAGACTTCAAATGCGTGGAAGTAGACGATGAAAAAGTGCAGTGGCTGCTGCAGCATTATCCTTCGTTAAAAGGTAAAATAATTCACCAGGATTTTCTTGGCATTGCACCTCCGTTTGAAGCCCCGTTTACGGTGGTGGGCAATTTCCCGTACAATATCTCCTCGCAGATAGTTTTTCAAATCTTGGAATGGAAGGCGAGTGTAGAATGCATGGTGGGTATGTTTCAAAAAGAAGTGGCGCAACGGATTGTTGCCAGGGAAGGCAGCAAAATTTACGGTGTTACCAGTGTATTGGTGCAGGCTTTCTTTGATGCAGCTTATTTATTTGAAGTAAGCGAAACCGCTTTTAATCCGCCGCCAAAAGTAAAGAGTGCCGTTATTCGTTTGTTGCCGGTGCAACAGCCCCTGCCCATGAAAAGCGAAAAGCATCTCTTTCTGCTGGTAAAAACGGCTTTTAACCAGCGCAGAAAAACACTGCGCAATGGCGTAAGGGGTTTGTTTGACCCTGCACTGCTGGCAGACCCGCTGTTTGATCTGCGTGCTGAACAATTGAGCGTGGCACAGTTTGCCGCACTTACTTTTAAAATGAGATAAACCCCCGTATGAGAAAAGTTATTATAACGGCAAAAGCACATGATTATCTCCGTACCCGGCTCAGCAACAGCGGTTATGAAGTCATCTATGAGCCACAAATTACTTATGCCCAGCTTGAACAATTGATACCCACGGCCACCGGCCTGATAGTAACTACCCGTCTCAGCATTGATAAAGCCATGCTGGAAAAGGCGCCCCTGTTACAATGGATTGGCCGGCTGGGCAGCGGCATGGAGCTGATTGATACGGGCTATGCAGCCTCTAAAGGTATTCAATGCGTAAGCAGTCCTGAAGGCAACCGCAATGCAGTAGGTGAACACGTGCTGGGTATGCTCCTGAGCCTGATGAACAATATCCAGAAAAGCATGCAGGAAGTACGTGAAGGCAAATGGATACGTGATGAAAACCGCGGTACTGAATTAACCGGCAAAACCGTGGGCATTATCGGCTATGGAAATGCAGGCAGCGCCTTTGCCAAACTGCTGGCCTCTTTTGATGTAACCGTGCTGGCCTATGATAAGTACAAAAACGGGTTTGCAAAAGGGCTTGTAAAGGAAGCCAGTTTTGAACAGGTGTGCAGGTATGCGGATGTTATTAGTTTTCACGTGCCGCTAACCGCGGAAACCACGCATATGGCGGGCGAGGCTTTTTTTGATGCACTTTCTCAGCGCCCCTATTTTATCAATGCATCGCGCGGTAAGGTGCATGATACCGCAGCCCTGGTAAAAGCCCTTCAAACCAACCGCATTGCCGGCGCCGCGCTGGATGTGCTGGAGAACGAACAGCTGGCCAGCTATACCGCTGCCCAGCAGGAGCAATTACAATGGCTGCTCGAGCAACCAAATGTACTGGTAACGCCGCATATTGCCGGCTATACCCATGAGGCTTTTTATAAGATGGCTAAGTATACGCTCGACAAACTCGGTATCTAGTTTCGGTTACACATCTACGTTATATTTTTGCCTGGGTTTAATGACTACAAAAATAAATTTTTCCGTAGGCTTTTCTCCACGCGTTTTAACAGATGCTTACGATCATCCGGTACAGTTTTGACTATGATAGGTGTAAACAGTTTTTATGAAAAGAAATCTACTCCTGTTTACCATGACCGGCTTTCTTATGCTCCTGCTTTCTTCCTGCTATAAAACAGTAGACGCACCCGGCGCCCCTGCACTGAACGGCCGCTGGTACCTGCAAAATGCCGCCCGGTATGATGGTTATAAATGGCAAAACATACAAACCGGTTATGAAGACGGCACTTTTATTTTTAAAGGAAACGGCGACCTTGTTTATACCGATGCCATTGGCGTATTGCATGGCAGCTGGCAGCTCTATGGTGAGAATGGCGGCTACTATGATAATGTAGGCATATACAGGCACGGCTACCACAGCGTTTTCAGCATACTTCTTTTTGAAGGGAATAACAACAATGCTGCTGCCGACTGGATATTTGATGATAATGATTATGCTGGCGGCAATCGCTTCAGCGCAGTATATACGGCGGGTAACTATACCTACGAATACAGCTTTGTACGTGAGTAAGGTATTGCCGAATTAGTTGGCCTGCGGCTTTTCTCACTGAGCTTCCGCGCTTTGGCAGGTTTCGTTTTATAGCAACGGATGGTCCGTGCACCCGGTAGCTTTGCCGGCCGGTACTCGTAAGCTTTTCATGTTAAGGGGAGGGTTTTCAGGTAAAAAAAATTGTATCTTTGTGTATATGGCAACGCTTCGGTAATACATCTGAGGCGTTGTTATTTTTTTCTGTTCACTAATCAACAAAGATTTATGAGTGATGTAATTTATGTGACAAAAGAGACGCTGGAGCAACTGAAAGCAGAGCTGCAGCGGATGAAAACGATCGACCGTCCGGCGGCCTCCAAGGCCATTGCGGAAGCACGTGAAAAAGGTGACCTTAAAGAAAATGCTGAATATGATGCTGCCAAAGAAGCCCAGGGCCTCCTGGAAGCCCGCCTCAAAAAAATGGAGAGCGATCTTGCCAATGTGCGCGTGGTAGATACCAATACAATTGATACCAGTACCGTAAGCATACTTACCAAGGTATCGCTTACCAATCTCAATACAAAAAAGCAGGTGACCTACCAGATTGTTTCTGAAAAAGAAGCCGATCTTAAACTCGGAAAAATATCCGTTACCTCGCCCATCGGCAAATCTTTGCTGGGCAAAGTAGTGGGTGACGAAGTGAATGTAAACGTTCCTGCAGGGGTCTTGAAATTTAAGGTAGAAAACATTTCTGCGTAATATAAAGTCTGTTACCAATACGCGGGGCCCGGAGATTCCGGGCCTTTATTTTTGCCCCATGCAAAGATCCGCACAAGCGCTGTACCTTTAAACTGCCAGACAAACCCAAAAACATTTCTTATGACCTTGTTTTCAAAAATCATTGCCGGGCAGATACCTTCTTACAAAATTGCGGAAGATGATCATTTTTTTGCCTTTCTTGATATTGCCCCCCTGCGTGAAGGCCATACCCTGGTGGTTCCAAAGATTGAAACGGATAAATTCTTCGACATGCCGGCAGACTACCTGCAACGCATACTTGTGTTTGCACAACCCATTGCGCACGCCATAGAAAAACAATTTAATTGTAACCGTTGCGGGCTTTCTGTGGTAGGGCTGGAAGTGCCGCATGCACACCTTCACCTGGTGCCCATTGATTCCATCAATGATCTTGATTTTAAAAAGAAGAAGCTGCAGCCCAGCCCGGCTGAATTAAAAGCTACGCAGGAAAAAATTATTGCGGCCCTTCGCTAAAAGGCAATCGGTATACCCTTTTGCAAAAGGAATGATTAGTAATGTTTGCTGCCAGAGACGAGAGATAGAGAATGGCTCAAAGATTATTTTTTTACCCGTTCAGGATGCCGGGTTACAAAATCACTCCAGCCATTTTTTTTCTTGCCCGTAGCATGCCCGTTTGTGTTTACAACGCTGTTGCTTTGGTAATGGTGGCATAAGGCCACTGCCAGGGCATCTGATGCATCAAGGTATTTGATATCCGTATCAGCCAGCTGCAAAATATGCTGCAGCATCTTCCAGACCTGCTGCTTGTCTGCATTACCGTTCCCGGTTACTGCATACTTTATTTTCTTGGGCGAATACTCCGTTACCGGTATACTGGATTGCATGGCCGCTGCAATGGCTACCCCCTGGGCGCGGCCCAGCTTTAGCATGCTCTGCACGTTCTTTCCAAAAAAAGGCGCTTCAATTGCAAATAGATGCGGCTGGTGCTTTGCAATTACTGCGCAAACCCTGGTATGAATCATTTCCAGTCGCTCATAGATATCTTTCTTGTCGCCCAGCTTCAGCACATCCATTTCAAGCAGCTTGATGGAAGCACCATCAACGGCAATTAATCCATAGCCCATGACCACGGTACCAGGGTCGATACCCAATATTATTTTAGGGCCTGTTTGCAAAAGGAACTGTTATTTTTGAAAAGATGTTTATCAAAAACAAAA
>DATJGC010000394.1:0-10456 GCA_035495345.1 Chitinophagaceae bacterium
CTTCTTTGCGCTGAGGGTAGACTTGCCGGCCTCTTTAAATTTCACGGAGCGGATGGGGTACTTGGTTACCTGGTTGCCCATGCTGCTGCGGCCCTTGATCTCCATTTCTTCAAAATAAAAATCGAGCTCTTTTATGCGCGCCGTACTGCCGGGGGTTAATACAATCTTTACCACTTCAGCCTCGCCATTGGGGTTTACGGAAAGATAGTGGACCTTGCTTTTTTCATGGCCCTTGGTAAGATCATACTCCTTATCGCGGGTGATGCCGGTTACGTTAAAGCGTTTGGCATAACTGATACCGGTAGCGCCATCAACATATACCATATTGTAGGTGGTACGTTCGTCGTTCTTGGTAAAGATGGCGGCATGCAGAATGTCTTTACCGATGTAGGTTTTATCTGCCACCCTTACCACTTTCATGATGCCGCGCTTGGTAAATACAATGATATCATCAAGGGTGGAGCAATCCAGTACAAACTCATCTTTCTTAAGGCTGGTACCAATAAAGCCGTCTTCACGGTTCATGTACAATTTTGCATTGGCCATGGCCACCTGTTTGGCCTGTATGGTATCAAACTGGCGGATTTCTGTTTTGCGCTGGCGGTTTTTGCCGTACTTCTGCAACAGGCCTTCGTAATAAGCTACTGCATAGTCTACCAGGTTGGCAATATTGTATTTTACTTTTTTTATCTCCGCTTCAAGGCCTTTGATCTGTTCATTCAGCTCGTCAATGTCCAGTTTATAAATGCGGCGTACAGGCTTCTCCGTTAGTTTCACCACATCTTCGCGCGTAATATCCCGGCGCAACTGTTTTCGGAAGGGTGCAAAAGCGGCGGCTATAGCGTCCAGCACTTTCTCCCAGGTAGGGTGTTTTTTCTCCAGTTCTTTATAGATCTTTTCTTCAAAGAAGATTTTTTCCAGCGAGGTATAATGCCATTTTTCCTGCAGCTCAGCGAGCTTTATTTCAAGCTCTCTTCTTAGTAATTCCTTGGTATTATCTGTAGATACTTTCAGCAGTTCATGAATGCCCAGGAATTTTGGTTTATCGCCAATGATAACACAGGCGTTGGGAGAGATGCTTACCTCGCAGTCTGTAAAGGCATAGAGTGCATCAATGGTAATATCGGGTGATATGCCGGGCGCCAGGTCTACCTGTATTTCTACATCGGCGGCGGTATTATCGGTCACCTTTTTAATTTTTATCTTACCCTGGTCGTTGGCCTTTACAATACTGTCCATCAGCGTGGCCGTGGTTACGCCGTAAGGAACATCTTTGATGATCAGTGTTTTTTTGTCGAGCTCTTCTATGCGTGCGCGCACCCTTACTTTTCCACCACGTTTACCTTCATTGTAATTGTCTACATCAATCATCCCGGCGGTTAAGAAATCCGGGAAGAGTTCAAACCTTTTACCACGCAGGTATTTCATAGCGGCTTCACAAAGCTCACAGAAATTATGTGGCAATATTTTAGTGGAGAGGCCTACGGCGATACCTTCTGCACCCTGTGCCAGCAGCAGGGGAAACTTCATGGGCAGTGTTACGGGTTCATTCTTACGACCGTCATAACTGAGTTGCCACTCGGTGGTTTTTGCGTTAAAGGCTACTTCCAGCGCAAACTTGGAAAGACGGGCCTCAATATAACGCGCTGCGGCGGCATCATCCCCGGTACGCACATCGCCCCAATTACCCTGCGTTTCAATCATCAGGTCTTTCTGCCCCAGGTTTACCAGTGCATCGCCAATGCTGGCATCACCATGCGGATGGTATTGCATAGACTGGCCAATGATGTTGGCCACTTTATTGAATCGACCATCATCCATTTCTTTCATGGCATGCAGGATACGGCGTTGAACGGGCTTCAACCCATCTTCAATAGCTGGTACGGCACGCTCCAGAATTACGTAAGAGGCATAATCAAGAAACCATGTTTTATACTGCCCCTGCAGACCGTTGTCATTGTCTAGAAAATCAGATGCTTTATTCTTAGCTGCGCTCATGTGAGAATCCTTATTTTATTTTTGGTGCCAGCATGTGCTGGCCGTTCTGGTGCAATATTAATTTATCTGTTGTATTGTTAGCGTCTTTTACAAATTCAACCTGTGCATCTACCACCGTCAGAAAAAATGCATCTTTCTTCTCTGCAAACAATTCATGCTTTCCCTGCCCTGTAGCCTGCAGGTACAGTTTGCCATCGGCCATGCTTATGTCAATATAGAAATTTGGCGATAGCTGGTAGGTACCGGTGTAGGTCTTTAGCAGGTTGCTGTCTACGCTAATGGCAAGATGTGCTTTCGGCAGGTTTACGGGCTTGTGGTGCAATGCCGCGTTCAGCGCTTCTGCAATGGATTGAAGACCGCCGCTGCCTTTATTATCCAATAGAACAATACAGATATCTTCTTCAGGGCTGCGTGCAAAAAAACTGCCGAAGCCAAAGATGCCACCACTGTGTGAATATACTTCATGGCCATAGGCGGAGTCTATTACCCAGCCAAGCCCGTACTGCCCTTTGCGGATGGTATACGCATTGCGCAGGGAGGCCTTGCTGATGATGCGTTCTGTATATAAGGCTCTATCCCATTTGTACAAATCAGCTGTTGTAGCATAGATACCGCCTGCTGCAAATGTGGCCGTAGAATCTGCAATGGGGGCCGGGTTGGCGCTTGCAGCGGTAAGTAAACTATAGCCGGTGGCTTTATTGGGCAAGGAGAGGGCCACAAAGTCAAACCCTGCAGTATTCATTTGCAGGGGTGCAAATATTTTTTTACGGATGATGCTTTCATAAGGCTGACCGGTTATTTTCTCAATGATATAGCCCAGCAGCATGTAGCCGGAATTGCTGTAATTGAAGGCGGTACCGGGTGTAAACTCGAGTGGTTTGTTCTTGAAAAGGTCAAAAATAACCTGTCGGCCGGAATGCTGCATTGCACCGCTGGCCATGAATGCGCCGTTATTGGTATAATTATAAATGCCCGAAGTATGGGAGAGGAGCTGCTCCAGTGTAACACTGTCTGCAAAAGGAAGTTCCGGGAAATACTTGCTGAGCTTGTCAGTAAGCGATAACTTTTTTTGTTCCTGCAATTGCAGTATGATCGATGCTGTAAACTGTTTAGTAATAGACCCAATCTGGAAGATGCTGTTGGCATCATTCTGCTCGTGGCGGGCGGCATTCTTATACCCGTACCCTTTTTGCAGTAATATGCTGCCTTTGCTGGCAACAAGCACGGAACCATTAAATTTTTCAAGCTGTACAAAATGTGCAACGATGCTGTCCAGCTGGCCGCTGGTCTGTGCCTGCAGCAGGCCATGGATAAAGACAATCAGTAAGCAACTTATCCTTTTCATGGTAATGGTTTACATTGTCTATTCCGCTACCTGCACAGCGCTGGCGGCCGCCTTTACTTCAAAGTCTTTCATTTTGCGTGGTTCGCCCTGTACATCAACCGCACCTGCTGCAATCAATGATTTTAGTCGCCACAGCAGGTAGGCATCACCGGTAGTATGTTTGGCTTTGGCCAAAAACTGGTGAATGAGCTTACCGGCCTTTTGCCAGTCGGGCGTAATAAATTTTTTCAGCTCTTCATCATAAAAATCATATTCTTTCTGTTGCAGTTTTTTGCCGCCTTCCAGCAGGCGTACGCCTTTGTTTTCATTGCAGAGTTTCAACCATTCATCTGGGTCTACTTCAAATTCACTGAGGGTAACGGGCCGCGCCAGGCGTTTCGCTTTTATAAACTCACGCGGCGGAATGATGTGCAGCCACTCCGGGTAGAAGATATGGCCCTTATCGTTTATAAAAGGCAGATTATTCAGGTAGAGGATAAATACCCGGCCCTGGAAATCTTTTAACTGGCTAATCAGCCAGTAATAACCGCTTACATCGTGTTTGTTTTGGGCGGCCCAGATCCAGCAAATTTCTTTGCTGTCTGCCTGCAGCCTTTCCATCAGTTGTTCTACCAGGGCATGGTCGTCTACTTCACCGGTCATCGCCTTACCGTCATAATCGCCGCCTGCCAGTACCTCGTTCCACCACTGGCGTCTTGCTTCCCTTCCTTCGGGGGTATAAATACCTGTCAGCGGGCCAACCGCATAATCATCTTTTACCTGCCAGACTTCGCCCGCCAGGGTTTCATCCATTTCAATGGCCAGTTGCAATACGGAAACATCCGCCTCGTTAAAAACTATATGAATCATGTTATAATCTGTAATTAGTACAAATAATACAGCCAGCCGGGTTTAGGCATTGCTGAGTTTCACTTCAGCCTCGCCATCTTCTACCAGGTCTACTTCTACCTTCAGGTTGTCTATGATAAATTCCTGGCGGTCTGGCGTGTTTTTGCCCATGTAATAATCCAGTATGTCCTGGATATGCGTATCCGGCATTACCATTACGGGCTGTTTGCGGATATCGCCGCCAATGAAACGGGCAAATTCATCGGGACTGATTTCACCCAGTCCTTTAAAGCGTGTAATCTCGGGTTTGCTGCCCAGTTTTTTTACCGCTGCTTTCTTTTCTGTTTCATCATAGCAATAAATGGTTTCCTGTTTATTGCGCACCCTGAACAAGGGCGTTTCCAGAATATAAACATGCCCGTTCTTTACCACGTCTGGGAAGAATTGCAAAAAGAAAGTCATGAGCAGGAGGCGTATGTGCATGCCGTCTACATCCGCATCGGTGGCCACTACAATATTATTATACCGAAGGCCTTCATAACCTTCTTCAATATTCAAAGCATGTTGCAGCAGGTTAAACTCTTCGTTTTCATACACCACTTTCTTGGTAAGGCCAAAGCAGTTGAGCGGCTTACCCCGCAGGCTGAATACCGCCTGTGTTTCTACATTGCGTGCCTTCGTAATGGAGCCGCTGGCGCTATCGCCTTCGGTAATGAAGATGGTGCTTTCGTTTTGTTTTTCCTGTACTAATTCTTTGTCTTTACCGCTGGGTTCATCATTGTAGTGAAAGCGGCAATCGCGCAATTTCTTATTGTGCAGGTTGGCTTTTTTGGCGCGTTCGTTGGCCAGCTTTTTTATACCCGCCAGCTCCTTTCGTTCGCGTTCATTTTGTTCTATGCGTTTCTTCAGGGCGTCTGCTACAGCAGGGTTGCGGTGCAGGTACAGATCAAGATCCCTTGCCAGGAAGTCTCCAATAAAACTTTTCATAGACGGGCCGCCCTCGTACACTACCTGTGAACCGAGTTTGGTTTTTGTCTGGCTTTCAAATACAGGCTCCTGCACCCGTATAGAAATAGCTGCGCTGATGCTGCCGCGGATATCGCTGGGGTCGTAATCTTTTTTATAAAAATCACGGATGGTCTTTACATAGGTTTCCTTAAAGGCCGCCAGGTGCGTGCCGCCCTGCGTGGTAAACTGACCATTTACAAAAGAGTAATAGTCTTCTCCGTACTGGTTCTCATGGGTGATGGCCAGTTCAATATCTTCTCCTTTCAGGTGTATGATGGGATAACGAAGTTCATCTTCATTGGTCTTGCGTTGCAACAGATCAAGCAAACCATTTTTGGAAACGTATTTTTTTCCGTTGAAGTTGATGACCAGGCCGGCATTGAGGTAGCAGTAATTCCAGAACTGGTTATCCAGGTACTCATGAATAAAATGGTATTTTTTAAATACGCTTTCATCCGGTATAAAGGTTACCAGGGTACCATTCTCTTCGCCTGATTTGGTTTCCTTGTGTTCTTTTATGAGCACGCCCTTTTCAAACTCAGCCGTTTTCTCCTTGCCTTCACGATAGGCCGTTACTTTAAAATAGCCACTCAGGGCGTTTACGGCCTTTGTACCCACACCGTTGAGTCCCACACTTTTCTGGAAAGCCTTGGAATCATACTTAGCGCCGGTATTGATCTTGCTGACCACGTCTACCACCTTGCCGAGGGGTATGCCTCTTCCGTAATCCCTGATGGTAACGGTATTTTTTTCAATGGTAATGTCTACATGCTTGCCATAGCCCATGGTATGTTCATCGATGCAATTGTCGAGCACCTCCTTCAATAACACATAGATGCCATCATCCGGACTGCTGCCATCGCCCAATTTGCCGATATACATACCGGGGCGGAGCCGGATATGCTCTTTCCAATCGAGGCTCTTAATACTGTCTTCAGTATAATCAAAAAGCTGCTTATCTTTTTCTGCCATAATGGTTGAATTCACAAGATATATCGCAATGGGGTAGTCGTCAATCACTATTTTCTAACCCATGCTATGCCCTGCTCACTAAATCTTTTAGTAAAACAGGTGCAGGCAAATATAAGGAAACGGCATGGCTAGTTTTCAGGCTGATTTATACACTTATGTGGAAAATATGACGCTACCCAGCGCCAGGCACGTTCATATTTACCTGTAAAGCAATCCTTTAGCTGTGGCATAGTACTTGAACACCTCACCGTATAATGACTTGTAAAAGAAGTGAAGACAACTTTTACCGGCTATGAAAACGCTCTATTATTCATCTTTTAAATTGTACAACTATGCATACAGTTAAGACAGGTATCATTGCACTTAGTATTGCCACCGCGGGCCTATTTGCTTTTAAAAATGTTGACACGGGTTCTATTAAGGGTACGGTAGTACCTGCCGATGGTGCTACCAAGGCCTGGGCGCTTTCTGCCACCGATACTTTACGGGGCGATATACAAGCCGGCAGTTTTGAGATAACCGGTGCCAAAGCGGGCACCTACAGACTGATCATAGAAGCGAAGCCACCGTTCAGGAACACCGCAAAAGACAATGTGGTAGTAACGGACGGTCAGCCAACCAATGTGGGTGAAATTAAATTGAATCAATAGTTTTTATTGTTAATTGTCAATGTGAAACGGAGCAGGTCCCAGTGGCCTGCTCCGTTTTTATTTCTGCCTGCTGTAAAATATCTTAGCAGATACGCGTCATTTATTTATATTTGCAACCCGGAATTTTTCCGGACAAGTCTTCGTAGCTCAGTTGGTAGAGCAGCTGACTCTTAATCAGCGGGTCCACAGTTCGAGCCTGTGCGGGGACACATCACAAGGGCTTCTTAACAGGAGCCTTTTTTTATTGCCGCTATCGTAGCCATGCAAACAACCACAGCCACACAATTATTGGTCAGCCTGGACGAGGTCTCCGTAAAACGCAACGGACAGCCGGCGCTGCACCATCTTTCATTACAGGTTTACCGTGGCCAGCACTGGGCCATAATAGGCGGCTCCGGCAGCGGCAAGTCTACGCTCACCCAGGTATTGCAGGGCAATCTATTTTTCTCCGGCCGGTGCCATTGGCATTTTACGCCGGGAGAAAACAGCACTGTTATAGTGGTAGAGCAACAACATCATTTTAAAAATCGCAGCAATACCAGCCAGTTTTATTACCAGCAACGTTTCAATGCCGCAGATGCCGGTGATAGTATGACGGTAGCCGATGTGTTGGCAAACTATTCACCCACCGAGCCCTGGATAGAGTTGCTCCAACTTGGCCCCTTATGGAACAAGCCCCTGCTGCAATTATCTAACGGAGAAAACAAGCGCTTACAACTGGCGGGTGCACTGCTGGCAAACCCGGCGGTGCTGGTGCTCGATAATCCTTTTGTAGGACTGGACACCGACGGCCGAAAAATCCTGCACACGCTGCTCAACAGCATTGCAGACGCGGGCATTCATGTAATGCTGGTAACCAGTCCGGCCGAACTACCCGCCTGCATTACGCATGTGGCCGTGCTCAACAATGGACGCATTGCTTCTGCAACACCCATTGCCGCGTACCAGCCTGCAACAACATCCTCTGTTTTGCCTGCGCGGATTGATGCGTTGCTGTCCACACTGCCCGCTGCCCCCGAAGCTGATTTTGAATGGGCCATCCGAATGGAGAACGTAAGCCTGCGTTATGGAGATAAAGTAATCTTGCAGGGTATTGACTGGGCAGTGAAACGAGGCAGTTGCTGGAATGTTTCCGGGCCCAACGGATCGGGCAAATCCAGCCTGCTGAGCCTGGTTACTGCAGACAACCCCCAGGCCTATGCGAATAAAATATTTTTGTTTGATCAATTGCGCGGCAGCGGCGAGACCATCTGGGATATTAAGGCAAGGATTGGCTTTGTTTCGCCAGAATTGCACCTTTACTTTGAACCCTCCAGCAGTTGTTACGAGGTGGTAGCCTCCGGTTGGTTTGATACCATCGGGCTCTTTCGCAGGTTGTCTGCGGTACAGGAAGCATCGGTAGATACCTGGCTGCAAATCATGGGGCTCGAGCAGTTGCGGTGGAAAACTTTTTCGCAGCTATCCGCCAGCCAGCAACGCATGGCCCTGCTTACAAGGGCCTTGGTAAAAAATCCGCCCCTGCTGATACTGGATGAACCCACGCAGGGGCTCGACGAGACACAGACGCAATTTTTTAAGCAGCTTATAACGGCCATCTGTCAGCGCTTTGGCAGCACGCTGGTGTATGTGAGTCATTACAGTACCGATTTGCCGGAATGCATCGGGCATTATTTAGCGTTGGGGACGTAATTCAAAATTCAAAATTCAAAAGTCAAAAAGCCTTTGCTTCGTTGGTTTCACGCGGCGGTAGGGCGGGGCAGCGGGCGCAACAACATCAAAAAACCTATTCTCTTTTACTCCTTTTCTCTTTTCCTCTTAGTCTCTTAGCCCTCTGTTAGCTCAGCGCCCTCTGCGCGATAAAAAAAAGCATCAGCAAAAGATCCCATCCTCTTTACCTCTTTTCTTCTCTTAGCTCTTAGCCCTCTGTTAGCTCAGCGCCCTCTGTGCGATAAAAAAAGCATCAGCAAAAGCTCTTTTTCTCTTTTTAGCTCTTAGCATCATCAAAAGCTCTTTTCCTCGTTTTCTCTTTTTATCTCTTAGCACCATCAAAAGCTCTTTTCCTCTTTTCCTCTCTTAGCATCTCTTAGCTACCGTATATACACCTTCGTAGCCAGTTGCTCCGTCTTTGTGGTAATGCTCAGCAGGTAAACGCCGCCAACGGGACGTTTGGAAGTAAAGGTGAATGGCATACTGTACACGCCTGCTACATTGGTTTCGGTCTTCCAGACTTCCTTGCCGCCAATATCAATCAGCCTTGCCGTAACTTGTCCGCTCACACGGTTTTCAAAATACACCGTAAAGCGGTCTACCATCGGGTTGGGCATAACTTTCATTTGTGAGGCGGTGACAGACTGGGCCGACTTCAGCACAATGACATTGGATAATTCAACACTGCCAGACACTTCTACAATTCTCAATCTATAATAATAAAGCGAGGCGCTGAGGTTGCCATCGTTAAATTGATAAGTATAGCGAATGGTACTGTTAACTGCATCTACGGTGCCTATCTTCTGAAACTGTACACCATCTGTCGAGCGTTCCACCTCATAGTAATCAATACCAGATTCCTGGTCAACTTCCCATTGCAGGTTTACTTTTTCCGCCGGCCATTTGCCGGTAAAGGAGATCAGGTGCACAGGCAGGGCTATCTGTTGAAAAATGGGCAGCGAGGTGTAGGGCTGAAACAATACCTGCTGCAACTGGCTCTCCGTCATTTCAAACCATTGTTGCAATACAGAATAATATACTGCCCTGAAATCATATTGCATCGGCACCTGGTCGTTCACCGTTGCATTGTTTGGCAGATCCGGGTTTGTACCAATAATAACGGGGTTTACGCCCGGACCAAAAAAGAACACAGGGTTGCCAACACCATGATCGGTGCCGCCACTGTCGTTTGACTTTATTCTTCTTCCAAATTCAGTAAAGGTCATGGAAGCTACGCGGTTCACTACATTCTTCGCCGCAAGATCTTTTTGAAACGCACCAACGGCCTGTGAAAGAATGGCCAGCATGTTGGCGTGACTGCCCTTCGTTGCGTCTCCACCCTCTGTCTGGCTGGAATGCGTATCAAAACTATTGGGATGGTTTACTACATACACCGGCGTGGTAAGTCCGCCCTGTATCAGCCGGGCCACAATCTTTAATTGCGCCGCCAGGGCATTGTCTGCGGGGTATACGCCATTTTTATCTCCTTTGTTGAAAGCGTCAGTGATCACGGCCGTGTAGGCATTGGTCTGTTGTTTCATCAAACGCAAAAAATTCAATTCATGGCCATAGGCATTGTCTGGCGTTTCGTCTACTTCACCTATTACCAGTTTATAAAATGAATCTTCATCACGTCCAGTAAAAGCCGTGTTGATGGTACTGGATTGCGTTACAATGGAAGCCTGTACACCAATCTGGATGGCCAGTGGATCCTTCATGGCGCTTTTGTCAGGATAGTCAACCGGGTAACCCGGGTAAGACACTTCCTGCGCACGCCCCAGCCAGCCTGTTTTTAACGAAACTTCTGCAGAGGAACCGGTTAACCAGATATCTGCCGCACGGAAGTGCGAATAATTTGGATTGGCGTAACTCACCCCATGCACAATATTCATCTGCTTATTATTGAACAGTTCCTGTATCTCTGGCATGGAAGGGTGAAAGCCGGTAT
>DATJGC010000395.1:0-13661 GCA_035495345.1 Chitinophagaceae bacterium
ATAGCCGGCGGCCAGCAGTGAATCTATCCGGCCTTTAAAATGTTGGTAGGCAGCCGCCGCCGTAGCAGTAGGCAGCAGCACCCAACCTTTTTCAGATGGCATTGCTTTGCGCTGCCATAAGGGGCCAGCCAGTGCAAACGCTACGGCGGCCAGCAGCAGGCAACGCAACAAAAGCAGCCACCATTCTGAAATCCTTATTTTTTTTGTCTTTGCCAGGGTATTGGCGCTTATCAACGCAATACTGCCTACCAGCAGGGTCTTACCCGGCCGCTGGTTCCATAAATGGATAGCCACCGGTACCAGCAATCCTGTTAGCGCATACAGCCATATGGGTTGAAGTAATTGCAGCAAAGCCTAGAAAATTAATTTTGAACGCTGTTGTAAAAAATCGCGGAGGGCCTGCTCTACCGTATCACGCATATTGATGAGGCGGTAAAAAAAATGTTGTTGCAGCATTTTCATACGCGTGCTGGCCAGGTAGGCTGCCAGTCGTTCTTTATATTGTTTGTCGCCACTAGAAATGTCTACGCGTGCGCCGGTTTCAAGATCCTGTAATGCGGTATAGTTGCCAAAATTAAAGTTGAGTTCATTATTGCCCATCAGGTGGAAGACAATAATTTCATTTTTCGTGACGGAGAGCTGACCGAGTATCTTCATTAATTCATCATTGTTTTCATAGAGGTCGGTAATAAAGACCAGCAATTCTTTTTTGCCCGCCGCCGCAAAAATATTTTTGTATTGCATCGTATTGGAAAGACCGCCGGCGGCGCTGGCCTGCTCTAATTGGTAATAAAGATTAGCCATATGCTGGTAACCTCTTTTGGGTTGCAGTGCATAAAGATCAGCTTCCTGCAAAAGATAGAGGCCCACTGCATCTCCCTGCAGGGCCGCCAGCCAGGCCAGTGAAGCGGCCAGGTACTTTGCATAATCAAACTTTGTATAACCGTTATCCTGGTGCAGCATGGAAGCACTGGCATCCAGCAAAAAGCGCACGGAGATGCTGGTCTCTACCTGCGACTCGCGGATATAATACCGGTCTGAGCGTGCGTACGCCTTCCAATCCAGCTGTCGCAGATCATCCCCTGGCTGGTAGCTGCGGTACTGGCTGAATTCAAGTCCTTCGCCCCGTACACTGCTTCTGTTAATACCACTCATGAAACCTTCAATGGTAGTGCGCGCGGCCAGCGATAAATCTTTTATCCCCAATAATATTTTCGGATCCAGTAAACGGCTCATGGCATTACGTTAGCACTACTTTAGGGCGTTCAATCAATTTAATGAGTTCTGCGGTTACTTTATCTGCGGTGATATTTTCAGCATCGGCTTTAAAGTTCATTAGTATGCGGTGCCGCAATACCGGGTAAGCCATGGCTTGTAAGTCTTCCATCAGCACAGCATAACGGCCATGGAACAGCGCTCTTGCCTTGGCCGTTAAAATAAGCGATTGTCCTGCCCGCGGACCGGCACCCCAGCGTACCCAATCCTGCACATACGGAATAGAGGTATCAGCAGGTCTTGTAGCACGTATCAGCGCGGTAACATATTTCACCAGCGTTTCGTTAATGGTTACCTGCCTAACCAGCTGCTGCAGCTGTTGAATCTCTGCGGCGTTAATAACGGCATTGATAACTGGCCTGGCAGTACCGGTAGTATTGGTTAAGATGGCGGCTTCTTCGATTGCAGAAGGGTAATCAATGGTAATGTAGAGCAGGAAACGGTCTGCCTGCGCTTCCGGTAACGGGTAAGTGCCCGCCTGTTCAATGGGGTTTTGTGTGGCCAGTATAAAGAATGGTTTATCCAGCGGATAGGTTTGCCCCGCATAGGTAACGGCAAATTCCTGCATGGCCTCCAGCAGGGCAGATTGTGTTTTTGGAGGTGTTCTGTTAATTTCATCTGCCAGTACCATATTGGCAAACAAGGGCCCTTTGTTAAACTTAAAAAATCGCTTACCGGTGGTATGATCTTCTTCCAGAATTTCTGTTCCAATAATATCTGCCGGCATCAGGTCTGGCGTAAACTGAATTCTCCTGAAGGAAAGATCCAATGCGGCTGCAATAGATTTAACCATCAGTGTTTTTGCAAGACCGGGCACACCTTCCAGCAGGCAATGCCCACCCGCCAGCAGCGCAATCAAAATTTCATCCAGCACATCATCCTGCCCCACAATTACTTTTTGAATTTCTTTTTTCAACAACGGCAGTTTGCTCAGCAAAGACTGCACAAGATCTTCTGGATTATTCAACACCTGAAAATTTTAATAGTTAATTGAAGGAAATTAAAAATAAATAAGTCAACTTGTAAAAATATTATACCAAAGGCAAGCAAGCATCAGTGATGAGTAACAGGCCATTTACATTTACCAGGTTGAGGTACCATAGCGGCGATTGGGATACCGATCAGCGAATGCCATCGAATATACTTAATTCGTTGATTGAATATACCAACCTCCCCGTAAACCTGCAGGAAAAGGTAATTGATCTCAGTAGTGATGCCATCTTTCAATCGCCGTTTTGTTATATCAGCGGCCATAAACTGGTACAGTTTGATAAACAGGAAGCAGCCAATTTTAAAACCTATGTGCAGAACGGAGGTTTTGTTTTTGCTGATGATTGCAACCATGATATTGATGGTCTTTTTGCCACTTCTTTTGAAAAGCAAATGACCGCCCTTTTTGGTGCGGGTGCACTAAAAAAAATAAAAAATGATCACCCGCTGTATCATTCGTTTTTCAGCTTTGAAAAAGGGCCGCCCAACACCGTATTTGAACTTAATGGATGGGGAGATGACCTGGTGCATGATTACCTGAAGGCCATTGAAATAAACGGCCGTATTGCAGTACTGTACAGCAACAAAGATTATGGCTGTGAGTGGGATTATGATTTCAGGAACAAACGGTTCCTCAGTGAAGACAACACAAAATTTGGCGTTAATATAATTGTTTACGCACTGCAGGCATAGCACTCATTCAGGCGATGAGTGCGCGTAAAACAGCCTGATTAAATAGCCATTAAAATTGATCGATACCGGTCAGTAATTATAAAAGCCTTTGCCGGTTTTCTTACCCAGCGCTCCTTCCGCTACTTTTTGTTGCTGCAAGGGCGAGGGTGCAAGCCTATCTGGTTTACCCAGCCCTTCATAGACCGACACGCTCACGGCATAGTTAATATCATTGCCTATTAAATCCATCAGCTTAAACGGACCCATTTTAAAACCGCTGGCTTCCATCAGGCTGTCTATCGTTGATGGATCAACGCCGTTTTGTAACAGGCGCAATGCTTCCAGGTAATAAGGCCGCGCTACATGGTTTACAATAAAGCCCGGACTGTCTTTGCACAAGACAGGGGTTTTACCCAATTGTGTTGCCAACTGGCAGATACTGTCTACAGTAGACTGGCTGGTTTCTTTGCCCTGCACCACCTCCACCAGCTTCATCAACGTGGCCGGGTTAAAAAAATGCATACCCACCACCCGCTCCGGGTAAATCACTTTGGCAGCAATACTGCTTACCGGTAAAGACGATGTATTGGTAGCAAAGATGACTTCACTGTGGTTAAACTCATGCAGCTGGTTAAAGAGTGCCGCCTTGCTGGCCGCGTTTTCTATAATGGCTTCAATACATAGATCTGCAATGCAGTCGTTCATGTCTGAAGTAAAGCGCAACCTGCTGAGCGTATCTTGTTTTTCGGTTGCTGTTATCTTTCCTTTCTCCAATAGTTGTTGCAGGCTCTTTTCAATCACCGCTTTTGCCCTGCCTGGCATCTCCTTGTTTACATCGTATAAAATGGTATGAAAGCCGCGTTGTGCCGCAAGCTGTGCAATACCACTGCCCATGGTGCCTGCACCACAAACACAAATAGATTGAATGGAAGAAACCACGCGTAGAAATTTAAAGCTGTTGCCTGCCGTAAAAAACCATTACCTGCAAGCCCGCCGTTTATATGGCACTGGTAAATTGCTGCAGAAAACGGATATCATTCTCGCTGAACAACCGTATATCATTGATGCCGTATTTGTTGATGGCGGGTCTTTCAATGCCCATACCAAATGCAAAGCCGGTATATTTTGCAGGGTCAATATTGCAATTGCTCAGCACATTGGGATGCACCATGCCACAGCCAAGAATTTCTACCCAGCCGCTGTGTTTGCAGATGCTGCAGCCCTTGCCATGACAAACCTGGCATTCAATATCCATTTCTGCACTGGGTTCAGTAAACGGAAAATAGCTGGGACGAAACCGCACTTTTATATTCTTGCCATACATCTCCTGCACAAAAAAGTACAGGGTCTGTTTCAAATCTGCAAAAGATACATTCTCATCTATGTAAAGTCCTTCTACCTGGTGAAAGAAGCAGTGGCTGCGCGCGCTGATGGTTTCATTACGGTATACACGGCCCGGGCAGATAATACGGATGGGCGGCCTGGTGCTTTCCATGGCGCGTATCTGTGTATTGCTGGTATGCGTGCGCAGCAACCAATCCGGATTTTGCTGCACGTAAAAAGTATCTTGCATATCCCGGGCAGGGTGATGCTCCGGCAGGTTAAGCGCGGTAAAATTGTGCCAGTCGTCTTCAATCTCAGGGCCTTCTGCCACTGAGAAACCAAGCCTGCTAAAAATAGCAATCACATGTTGCAGGAAGAGGCTTAACGGGTGGCGACTGCCCAGTGGCAAAGGATCGCCGGGCAGAGAGATATCTATATCAGCAACATTGCTGGTGGCAGTACCGTCAGCAGCAATTGATTTCCAGTTGTCATATTTCTGCTCAACAAACTGTTTAAACTCATTCATTACCTGGCCAAAGGCCTTCTTCTGTTCATTGGGCACATTCTTCATCTCACCCATCATGGCCTTTACAATGCCTTTGCTACCCAAAAAACGGATGCGGTATTCTTCCAGCGCGGCGGCATCCTTTACCTCCAGCGCGTCTATTTCCTGCTTGTATGTATCAATTTGTTGCAGCGTCTGTTCCATGCTGCAAAGATAAGGAATCGCTGCCAAGAGGCGGCGGCACCGCGTTTCACGGATGCTGCAGCTTTGCGTACATTGCTGCGCCTGCTGCCAGCAGTGCAGCCAATGCATTCTCCTGCTCTTCAGTGATTTGTTTAAAATTGAAACAACTCTTTCCCTTCAGGTTCTTGCTGATAACGGCGGGCAATGTAAACTGGGTGGGATGGGTGTAAATAGGAAAGAAATAGAGCGCAACCATGGTTTTGCGTATGGTTACGCCTGCAAAATACAGTTCTTTAAAGGGCTTGCCGGCCAGTGCAAAATCTCCCTTAATGTATAATTGATAACTATCCGGCTGGTCGGTGCGTACTTTCATCTGCCCGGCATAAGGCAACAGCAGCTTTTTAATTCTTTCAAAAATTACATCGCTATCATTGCGTTGCATCAGGCAAGCATTTTTCTTAGCACATCCAGCATTTCTGCTTTTGTAATGGGCACGCCCATAATTTTATTGTAGCCTTTGGCATCTACAAAATATACGTCGCGGATAATTTTGATCAGTTGGCCATTATTGATTTCCGGTACCAGTATATGTTCAAAGTTGCGGATGATGGCACCCAGGTTTTTTGGGAAGGGGCGCATATAACGGATATGCGCATGGCTTACGGCATGTCCTTCTGCCTGTAATTCTACCAATGCGCTTTTTATAGCACCATAGGTAGAGCCCCAGCCCAGCACCAGCACCTTGCCTTTTTCCGGGCCGCTGTCTAATTGCTGTTCAGGTATATAATCGGCAATCTTATCTACTTTCTCCTGCCGTATCTTAATCATGAGCTGGTGATTCTCCGGCTCATAGTTTACATTACCGGTAATATTTTGTTTCTCCAGGCCACCAACGCGGTGTTCCAATGCCTTTGTACCCGGCACGGCCCAGGGCCTTACCAGCTTTTCATCACGCAGGTAGGGCTGAAAAGTGGTTTCGCCGTCACCCAATTCTGTTTTAAACTTCACTTCAATGGCCGGCAGGTCTTCGCTCTTCGGAAATTTCCATGGTTCGGCACCGTTCGCAATATAACCATCGCTTAAGAAGATCACTGGCGTCATATGCTGCACGGTAATGCGCGCGGCTTCATAGATCATTTCAAAACAATCACTGGGTGTGGAAGAGGCCAGTATCGGAAGCGGGCATTCGCCGTTTCTGCCGTAATAGGCCTGCAGCAAATCACTTTGTTCTGTCTTGGTAGGAAGGCCGGTAGAGGGGCCGCCACGCTGTACATTGATGATCAGCAGCGGAATCTCCATCATCATGGCCAGCCCCATGGCTTCTGCCTTCAGTGCCATGCCCGGGCCAGAGGTAGTGGTAACGGCCAGGCTACCCCCATAAGAAGCGCCGATAGCGGAAGTAATGGCCGCAATTTCATCTTCTGCCTGAAAGGTTTTTACACCAAAGGCCTTATGCCTGCTGAGTTCATGCAATATATCTGAGGCGGGGGTAATAGGGTAAGAGCCAAGGAACAGGGGCAGCCCGCTTTTTTGCGATGCGGCAATCAATCCGTAGGCAAGCGCCTGGTTACCCATGATGCTGCGGTACACGCCCGGCTGCATCTTTGCTTTTTCAACTTTATAGGTGGTAGTAAAGGTTTCTGTAGTGTCTCCAAAATGATAGCCGGCCTGCAATGCTTTGATATTGCTTTCCAGAATTTCGGGCTTCTTGCCAAACTTGTCTTTAAAAAACTGGATGGTGTTTTCCATTTCTCGGTTGTACATCCAGTAAAGGAAGCCGAGCACAAACATATTCTTTGCGCGATCCTTCTCCTTGGTGCCCATGGCAATATCCTTGAGGGCCTCACGCGTCATCTTGGTTACATCAATCTTGAACAGGGTATAGTTAGCAAGGCTATTGTCTTCCAGCGGGTTTACGCCTTCCGGATAATTGGCCAGGCGAAGATTCTTACTGTCGAACCCATCTGTATTGGCAATGATCTTTCCCCCCTTTTTTAGCGAGCGCAGGTTGGCTTTCAGTGCTGCCGCGTTCATAGCTACCAGCACATCACACTCATCACCTGGTGTAAAAATGCGGTCACTGCTAAAACGCAACTGGTAGCCGCTCACACCGGGCAGGGTGCCTTGTGGCGCACGAATTTCTGCCGGAAAATCAGGGAAAGTGGCCAGGTCGATCCCCATCAGCGCCGTGTTGTTGGTAAACTGGCTGCCAGTAAGCTGCATACCATCGCCGCTATCACCTGCAAACTTTATCACTACATCGTTGAGGACTTCCTGTTGCTTTATCATATGGTGTAAGAAATTAGTGCAAGATAAGATAGTTTTTATTTTTTTACGGGCAGCTTTGCAAACAAATAATTACCGTAAAACATGCAGCCGGTGCCGGTTTGCCGCCCGCTGTGCATATGCATACAATGTCTGTCAACCGCCACTATTCCATCCTCTTTACTACGATTGCTCTTGGGGTATTGCCCCTGCGCGTTTAGTTTTACCTTCGCTGGTATGACGGATGAGCAATTTATGCAGCAGGCCTTAAAAGAAGCGCAAAAGGCGTTTGCCGAAGGCGAGGTGCCGGTAGGGGCCATCATTGTAATGAACGGACGCGTTATTGCCCGCGGGTACAACCAGGTAGAAAAATTGAACGATTGCACGGCGCATGCAGAGATAATAGCGTTGACAGCAGCGTTTAATTTTTTGGGTAATAAATACCTGCCTGATGCCTCCCTCTACGTTACGGTAGAACCCTGCCTCATGTGTACCGGTGCCATGTACTGGAGCAAACTGGCCAGGGTTGTCTGGGGCGCCGCCGACGAAAAAAACGGGCATAAACATATCACTGATCCGCACTGGCCCTTTCATCCAAAAACCATTACAGAACATGGCATTTTGCAGGAGGAATGTGCCCGGCTGATGAAAGATTTTTTTAAGGAGCGAAGATAGCCGAAGCCCCTACTAACGTAGATGAATAACCGAAATTACAATCATCCTTTCCCTGGTGTCAAAGCTTTCTGCTACTATAGCCTAAGGATCTTTATATTCTTAAACCAGATGCCTCCACCATGATCCTGTAAACAGATATAGCCTTCGGCATTCTCTCCCCAGCCCTTGATATCTTTCCACTTGCTTTTTTCTTTCAATGCAAGCCATTCAGGCGTTCCAATTTCATAGGCAGCCACTTTTACACCATTCAGCCAGTGCTCAATATGTTTGCCCTTTGCTTTAATAACGCTATGGTTAAACTGGCCGGCAGGTAAAGCAGCAAGCTTCACGGGCGGGTGCATATCATAATCTGCGCCGCTGTGCTGCCAGTCTTCCAACTTGCCCGGATAGCCGATATCATCAATCAACTGGTATTCTGACCCGGATTCATGTGCTGCGCCATGCTCTTCATCTACACGGTACACAAGGCCGCTGTTGGCGCCTGTGCTTACCTTCCAGTCGAAGGCCAGTTCAAAATCTGCAAACTTTTCTTTTGTCACCAGGTCGGCCCGGTGCTGCACGCCCTTCTCCTTGCAATGTACCTGTCCATCTACCACTTCCCATCCGTCAGAGGCAGCGTTTTTATAAGGGCGCCATAAACTGGTGGATTGCCCATTGAACAAAAGCTGCCAGCCCGCTTTTTTTTCGGCTTTACTGAGTGTATTATCGGTTGTTTGTGCCCGTGAGAAGGAAGTGAACAGTAATGCAGCCAGCAATGCCGGCATACAATAGCGCCATGTTTTTTTCATATGCTTTAGCTGATGAGTTTTAATTTGGCCGGATCCCATTTAATCGCTTTTTCCTGGTAGTAGCTGTCGTTGCACAGCAGGGCCGGTGCCGCCGCGCGGTAACCAAACAATGCATCTTCTACAATGGGTTTACCGCTACGGATGCCCTCTGCCCAATGATAAAAATGATCATAGTGCGCGCCTTTGTAACCATTTTCTGCACTGTATACCGTCACCTCCGGCGCCTTCATCTTTTTACGATCATAATCGGGTGCATACTGTCGTCCTTTTAATATCTGCGCATAGTTTTCTGGCGGGTAAGAAAAATTGCGGGTGAGCGTTACCTTATCCCATTCTACCGTTAAAGAACCTTCATTGCCTACCAGCCTGAGTGATGTGCCTTCTGCGGTTCCATCCACAAAATTCACGCGCAACGAAAGATTAAAGGCAGGATGCGTGGGCGTTTGCGGGTAATCAAACATGCCCAGGAGAATATCCGGTGCTTCTCTTCCGTCTTTCCAGTAACGAAGTCCGCCCGTGGCCATTATTTTATTAGGCCCCATTGAGCTGGTAATAAAGTGGAGGCTAGAAAAAAGATGTACAAATAAATCTCCGGATACACCGGTGCCATAATCTTTATAACAACGCCAGCGGAAAAACCTTTTGGGATCAAAGGGACGGTAAGGGTTGTTTTTCAGGAAGCGTTTCCAATCAACCGTCTTTTCAGATGCATCGGCCGGCATATCATATTGCCAGGCGCCACCGGGTGTATTTCTTGCCCAAAACCCTTCTGCATAATTGAGCGTACCAATGGCACCTGCTTCCAGCAATTCTTTTGCCTTTTCATTGCCCAGCGAGCTCATGCCCTGGCTACCCACCTGGAAGATGGCCTTGTTTCTCGTTTGCGCTTCTACCACTGCATTGCCCTCTGTAATATCATGTACCATGGGCTTTTCACAGTAAACTGCTTTGCCGGCATTCATGGCAGCAATAGAAATTTCCTGGTGCCAGTGATCCGGCGTTGCTATAATAACAGCATCAATGTCCTTACGGGAAAGTATTTCTTCAAACCGTTTTGTTACAAAAATATCGCTGCCATATTTTTTACGGATGTCTTCAAGGCGACCATCATACAGATCACAGGCAGCTACCAGTTTTACACCGGGAATGGTTACAGCGGTACTGGTATCTGCATTACCCATACCCCCGGCACCAATGAGGGCCAGCTGAATCTGGTCGTTGGCGCTGTAGGCGGGTCTTTTTAATACAAATTGCCTTTGCGGTGCGGCAGCGGCCAGTGCAGGCGCCACGGTAACTGCTGCTATGCCTTTTGTGACTGTGCCAAGAAATTTTCTGCGCGATGCTCCTGGGGATCGTTGATCACTCATAATTAAGCGGAATGGATGGTTGACGAATGATTTAAAAAAAGGAAGTTACTAAAAAACAATCAGCACGAAGACCAGAATACCACTGATATCGCAAAGGGCATGTCAGCAGACCAAAACAGTGGCAATGGCATTAGTTTTGAGTAATCAACTTTTGCCCTGTAAATTTGTTGTCAATTAAAGATCGAACTACTTAAATAAAAAATTTATCATTATGGCATTTACATTACCCGCGCTGCCTTATGCACACGATGCTCTGGAACCGCATATTGACACACTGACCATGCAGATTCACCATGGTAAACACCACCAGGCGTATGTAGACAATTTAAATAAGGCAATTGCCGGCACCCCCAATGAAGGAAAATCTATTGAAGAACTGGTAAAAGTAGCGGGCACCATCAGTCCGGCCGTACGTAATAACGGCGGCGGTCACTGGAACCACACTTTCTTCTGGGATACATTGGCCCCCAATGCGGGCGGTACGCCTACTGGTCCTTTAGCAGATGCCATCAATAGCACCTTTGGTTCTTTTGACGCCTTTAAAGAAAAATTCAACACCGCTGGCACTACCCGTTTTGGTAGTGGCTGGGCATGGCTGATAGTAAAAGATGGTAAGCTGGAAATTACCTCTACCCCCAACCAGGATAACCCGCTGATGGATGTGGCAGAAGTAAAAGGCACACCCATCATTGGTGCAGATGTTTGGGAGCATGCCTATTACCTGAAATACCAGAACAAGCGTCCTGATTACCTCAACGCTTTCTGGAATGTAGTAAACTGGAAAAAAGCCGCTGAGCGTTTTGCAGCCGCTAAATAGTAAATGAAAATTATTTGCAGCAATCCCGGTATATTTACCGGGATTTTTTTATTTAAACCACCGCACATGAAACAGCTATCGATTCTTGCCATTGCCTCTACCATGTTACTGCTCAATGCCTGTTCAGGCGGCCATACGGCAGAAAAAAGAGTTGTTGTTATGGCGAGCGGAAAGTTAACGGTGGCCGACAAAACCATTACCCTCGATCCAAGCCTCACGCATAATGAACAGGAACTTGTGTTTCCGGATGATAAGCTCACGCTGAATTTAAAAACCACTTCAGGCATTAATAAGACATTTGATCTTACAGAGCCCGGTGTATACCTGCTCAACCTGCAAACGGATACACTGATTGGCGGACTGGTTAATTACGGCACACTGGGTATGCCCGGTTCCATTACGGCTGAAGAAATGGACCATATCATCGATAGTACCCAACAACTCATGCAGGGTACCAATGCCAGTGATGCAAAATCTACTTACTTCATATTGCCCATGACCATTAAAAAGATCAGTGCCAAATCAAATACAAAAGTGGTGGGCTCCTTCAAAGGCATCCCTTATAAAAATGAAGCCGGTGAAGACGGAAAACTGCCGGATGTTATTAAGTTCTTCTCCGTAAAACAAAAACGTGAAACGCTGAAAGATCTCATGGAGCAGAGAGCGAAGATTAAGATCAATCATTAAAAAGTAAAAATTCAAAAGTAAAAATTCAAAAGCGTTTGCTATTGCACCTTCTTTCCTCGAACAGGGCTAACAGCTAAGAGGATTAGGAGGCAAAGAGTAAAAGAGAGAAAGAGATAAAATGGGGCTAAGAGCACAAAAGAGACAAAGAGATAAAAAGAGGCCATGTGCCGCTGCCTCGTAGCGCCCGCCGCGTGAAATTCCAAGCACAAGGACTGAAAACTCCAAACTAAAAACTGAAAACTGGCATCGAAGCAAACGAACTAAGAACTAAGAACTCGGAACTATTCACGGTACCGGGTCGTACCCATGCCCGCCCCAGGGATGACAACGGGCGATTCGTTTTACCGTTAACCAGAAGCCTTTAAAAACGCCATACTTTTTAAAAGCTTCCAGTGAATAATGAGAGCAGGTGGGTGTAAAACGGCATTTCGGTCCCAGGATCGGAGAGATGATCCACTGGTAAATTTTTATCAGTGCTACAAAAGGAAAACTAAGCACCTGCAGCAATACTTTCATGGTGTATCTGTATCAGCTTTTGAATAATGAGCCCCACCTTCTCTTTAACAAGTGAAAAAGCAGGTAGTTCTTTGCCGGTATAAATTAGAAATACCAAGAGGCTGTCCGGTCTACCAGCCACCTGTTCCTGCAATTCATTTTTCTGTAACCGCCAGGCTTCGCGCAGCAGACGCTTGATACGGTTACGGTGCACCGCTTTTTTAAAATTACGGGTACTCACCGTTACCCCGCATTGCAATGCCCCCGCCGGCGCCTGCGGCAGAGTGGCTGTAAAAAGATAACGCACCTGGAAGGGAAACATACCCAGCCGCTGCCCCTGCGTAAAAAGCTGTTCAATGCCTTTGCTGCTTTTCAGGCGTTCATTTTTACCGAGTGTAAATTGTTTTGCCATGGTATGGGTGCTGCAAGGGTTGCGAAGGCTGCAGTAAATAGCTTGTTGTGCTGGCCATGCCTGGTGCCATATTATCAAAACAAAAATAGCCCCGGAATTGCTTCGGGGCTATACATATTTACAGTGGCTGTTGCAACAACAGCGAGGGTAATTATTTTAATCCTTTCTCGTCAGAAACGGTCAGCTTGTGACGTCCCTTTGCACGGCGACTGGCCAATACTTTGCGGCCATTGGCAGTCTGCATGCGCTTACGGAAACCATGAACGGTTTTACGACGACGCTTATGAGGTTGAAATGTCTGTTTCATTGTTTACTTTTTTTCCTTTTAAAAAGAGGCCGCGGCCGTATATCTGTTGGCAACAGGTCACCACACCCGTTGTTGTGAAAGGACGGCAAAGGTAAGGATTTGCAGCAGAACAATGAAACGACGGGAAGCTTTTTTTTGGATGGATGCAAGCTGCATTGGTAGCCTGGCGGGTATTGGCGCCGCTCCAGGGCCCGGCAGATGGTTAATCCAGGTTCAGGTGCTGTGATTGTACCGGTTGTCCAAAAAATACCGTAGCGTGGTTGTCAAAGTCTTCCGGGGCATCGGTGGTATAAAATGTCCGGCGGCCGCTTTTGCTGCATTGCTGCTCTATTGCAGGATGGCGTTCTAGGTAACTGGCCAGGCTGTCTGCCACAATCTGCCCCTGCGATACCAGGGTAACCCCCGGCGGCAGCACTTGCCGTATCTTATCGGCCAGCAAAGGATAATGGGTGCAGGCCAGTAACAGGGTATCAATTTTATTTGATTGCGAAAACACATGGCTAATGTGCTGCGCCACAAAATAATCAGCCCCGGGGCGGGTATGCTCATTGGCCTCTATCAGCGGCACCCACATGGGGCAGGCCTCCTGGTACACTTTCATATCCGGGAAGAACTTTTTTATTTCGATAGGATAAGAGCCAGACAAGACCGTACCGGTGGTGGCGAGTACAGCTACTTCACCGGTTTTGCTGTAGTTACCAATGGTCTCGGTTGTGGGTCTTATAACGCCTAGCACGCGCTTACCGGGGGCAAGGGTGGGCAAATCGTGCTGCTGAATGGTGCGCAATGCTTTGGCAGAAGCGGTGTTGCAGGCAAGTATCACCAGCGGACAGCCTTGCGCAAAAAACCATTGTACACACTCCAGGGTATAACGGTAAACGGTTTCAAAAGAGCGACTGC
>DATJGC010000396.1:0-6424 GCA_035495345.1 Chitinophagaceae bacterium
GAGGGCGTAGAAAAGACCATCCTGCTGCTGCATGCCTACAACCTAAAAAGCGTGGGGGTAGATGATGCGGGCACCACAGATGCTTCTTTGTTAAAGGAACTGGCGGTAAAAATGGTAAGTAGCAGTGAGTATTAATAGTGAAGTAGAAGGCATCGAACCTCTTATCCGCGCAGCCATTGAAGGGCTGCTTCTTTATCCTTGGCCAGCTGCGCCTTGAGCGCATCCAGCCCGTTGAATTTCTGTTCTGCGCGCAGGTGTTTTTTAAGCTGTACACGAAGGGTTTCGCCATAAATATCTTCGGCAAAATCAAAGAGGTTTACTTCTATAACCCGGTGCAGGCCATCTACGGTGGGCCGTACACCAATATTCATCATGCCGTCTGCTAACGCGCCTTTGGCAAGACCCTCTTTTGAATATCGCTGCGCCTGTACGGCGTACACGCCATTACCCGGAATCAGCTTATCAGGATTCAAAATACTTAGATTGGCGGTAGGGTATCCCAGGGTTCTGCCCAGTTGCTGACCGGCACTTACTACTCCCTCAAAAAAATAATCGTACCCCAAAAATTGGGCGGCTACTTCTACCCTGCCTTCCAATAGTGCGTTGCGGATGCGGGTAGAACTGATGGCGGCCTCATCTATCACGTGCACGGGTATTTCAATGAGCTCAAAGGCATGAAGACCGGCGTATTTTTCAAGCAGGTGAAAATCGCCACTGCGGTGGTTGCCAAAGCGGTGGTCATAGCCAATAATGACGGTATGCGGGTGAAAACGCTGCAAGAGGAAATCTTCTACATAGGCCTGGGCTGTTTGCGCGGCAAAGGCGGCTGTAAACGGCACCACTACCAGGTGGTGGATGCCCTGCTGCTCTAATAATTCAATTTTTTCTGGCAGCGTGCTGAGCAGCTGTAAAGGTTTTTCGCTTACAATCTTGCGGGGGTGCGGATCAAAGGTGACCAGAACGGTTTCTCCACCTATGCGTTCCGCTTCTCTTTTTAGCTGTTCAATGATTTGCTGGTGGCCGGTATGTACGCCATCAAAAGTGCCAATGGTAACTACTGCTTTTGAGAACGCCGGCAACTGTGTTATGTCCCTGAAAACTTTCATTGTAAGTGGTGCAAAACTAAATGATAATTGAAATTGATAATTGAAAATTGAATATTTAGTTTTGCCGCTTAAACCGCAACATGAGTCTGTATTCAAAACGGGGTGTATCGGCACAAAAAGAAGAAGTACATAAGGCTACGGAAAACTTAGACAAGGGCCTCTACCCCTTTGCTTTTTGTAAACTCTATGCAGATTTTTTGGGCGGTGATGCAGACTGGGTAAACGTTATGCATGCAGATGGCGCGGGTACCAAGAGCATCTTAGCCTACCTGTATTGGAAAGAAACCGGCGACCTTTCTGTTTGGGAAGGTATAGCACAGGATGCCGTGGTGATGAACCTGGACGACCTGCTTTGTGTGGGTATTCATGATAACCTGTTGTTTTCCTCTACCATCGACCGCAATAAGCGACTCATTCCTGCAGCCGTGCTGGAAGCCGTGATCAATGGCACGCAGGCTTTTTTTGAGGAAATGGAAAAAGCAGGTGTGCATATACATTACCTGGGCGGAGAAACCGCCGATGTGGGCGATGTAGTGAGAACGATGGCGGTAAACGGCACCATGACGGCACGGTGGCCAAAGAAAAAGATCATCAGCAACGAGAAAATAAAAACTGGCGATGTGATTGTAGGTTTTGCCAGTTACGGCCAGGCCAGCTACGAAAAATTTTATAACAGCGGTATTGGCAGCAATGGACTCACCAGTGCGCGTCATGATGTACTTGGCAAGTTCTATGGCCGGCAATATCCTGAATCTTTTGACACCGGCCTGGATGACGAGGTGGTATACATCGGTCCGCACCGTTTTAATGACCCACTCAATATTGACGCCTATCCTGCCAGCGTTCAGCCACCCGCCGGCACCAGCATTGGCCAGTTGATTCTCTCTCCTACCCGCACGTACGCGCCGCTGATGAAGCAACTCCTCGAGCAACATTTTGATAAAATACACGGGCTTATTCATTGCAGCGGCGGCGGCCAAACCAAATGCATGAAATACCTGCCGGGTAATTTTAAAATTATCAAAGATCATTTGCTGCCCGTACCACCGGTATTTGATATCATTCAGCAATCGTCAAAATCGGATGCGCGCGAGATGTACCAGGTATTTAATATGGGTTGCCGCCTGGAAGTATTTACAGATGAGGCTTCTGCCGAAGCGATGATTGCCATTGGCAAAAGCTTTGGCATCCATGCGCAGGTGACCGGCCGCGTAGAAGCATCGCCCAAAAAAGAATTAGAACTGCGGGTAGCCGGTGAAACCATCATTTACTAAGCAGGCTACCAGACTTTAGGAGACATTCTCCCCTGCAACAATGGCGGGAAGCGCCAGCAACATATCACTGTAAGAAACTTCCACCAGGTCTTTGTCTTGAATGCCGAATTGCTGAAGATAGAACCGGCATTGTTCATCCAGCGCCTCGGGCGACAGGTCTGCGTATTTATTGCTGGCCTCAATCTCTACAAAATGGCCCAGGGGCTGTACAGTATCCAGGTGAAATTTTACATTTCCGATGAAATAGATCTCGCGTTTTTTTTCCACCACTACTTTAATGCCCATAGAGGCAGCAAGCATGGCCTTTAGCCCCGCGGCATCCGTCACGGGCAGCAGGCTGAAATGCGATTGTTTGGGGCCTGCCTGGTTATTTCGCTCGTAATAGATGAGGTTATTTTCGATATTGCCTTCGCGCAGCTTTAAACGACCCTGGCGGGTGTTGAAGTAAGTATCTGTCTGCTGGTCGGTGCCCTTAAACTCGGCCCCCTTTGCTATAAGGTATTCCCTGATGGCAGCGGCCTTTTCAGTACGCGCCTTAATCTCTACATTAATGAACGCCATGGGTTCTCCGGTTTTGTATAAAAATAAGAAGTCCCGGCTGACTGCATCGTCTGCCGGGACTTCATTAGCATCTTTTTACATTATACTTTTTCTACCTGGCGCAATCTTGCCTTACCGGTAACGGCAGGAGCAATCATTGGTTTTGATTTTTTAAACCGGCTTGCTACCCACACATTGTCTAACTCTACTTTATCAAGGTCTTCAAAGCCGGCGCCATAACCCGCGCCTGTAATACAATCCCAGCTGCAATTGCGATTAAGATTAGTAGCAATTTTAGAAGTTGCTTTTGGATAAGCAATCCATAATTTAGCTTCACTTTTTAATGCAGGTAAAACTTCGTGGAGGATGCCGCTTAACTGGCTTTCACTCACTGCAAAAACAAGCGCAAAATCAATTTTGCGGCTCTTCAACAAGGGTGTTACATTCTTTGAAAACGACAATTTCACAAATTGTTTCTCGATGGAAGATGGCAGCCCTTGTATCAGCAAATTTCTCTCGTCCTGGATCAGGAGCTTTTCAAACAGTGTTTGAGACATATTTTAGAAATTTTTGTTTTAGGGTGTTTTACTTGGGGAAGTGCAAAGGTAAAACATAACAGCGAAAGAATTGCCATACTTACAAAGAAAATACCGCCGGAAAGCCCGGCGGTAGCGTATTTTCACTTGATCTAAATCATTATTGCAGAAACGGTTATCTATTCATCGGTTTGTAATACTTGAGCGCCTCGGGCATTTGCTCCTTGAGGCGGGCAATACGGTTTCCTTCTGAAGGGTGAGTGCTCAGAAATTCTGGGGGTTTGTTACCACCGCTGGCCTGTTCCATTCTTTCCCATAAAGGAATGGCTTCCTGGGGGTTGTACCCTGCCATGGCGGCAAAATTGAGCCCAAATTTGTCTGCCTCATACTCATCGTTTCTTGAAAAGGGCAACATGGCGCCAACCTGGCTGCCAATGCCGTAAGCACTCATGAACATATTCTGGGTTTCAGCAGGTTTATTGGCCAGTGCCACAGACAACGCTACGCCGCCGAGCTGCTGAACCAGTCCCATACTCATTCTTTCATTACCGTGTTGTGCCAGGGCATGGGTTATTTCATGACCCATTACTACCGCCAGGGCCGCCTCATTTTGGGTAATGGGCAACAGGCCGGTATACACCACAATCTTTCCGCCGGGCATACACCAGGCATTTACTTCTTTAGAATCTACCAGGTTGTATTCCCACTGGTAACCGTCCAGCACGTTGGCCTTGCCCTGTGAGGCATAATAGGAAGTGATGGCGGCTGTAAGCCTGCTGCCTACGCGGCGTACCATTTCTGCGTCTTTGCTGACACTGCTACTCACTACTTTGTTTGAACTTAAGAATTGTTTGTATTCAGTGGCGGCCATTGTTTGCACTTCATTGTCTGAAAGCAGCTTCAACTGGTTTCTGCCGGTTACCGCATTTCTTGCACAGGCGGCCGCTGTAAGCATAAAGGAAAAAATTGCAATAAATCTGAGCATAGTGTTCTTTTAGGGGTTTTAAAATCAATTGTTGTACCAAGTTAAACTGGGCTGCATTAGCCCCAGCTATCGGTTCCGGCGGCCAGTAGCCGGCGCAAAAATAAAACAGGGCCGGTAACAACCGGCCCTGCTATAGTATCTTTTACATTTTATTTGCTGGCTACCCTGCGTTGGCGTCGCCTGTCGCGATGCTTTAGAATGGGCACTTTACTTTCATTGCCCTTCAATAAACGGCCAATATTTTTCTGGTGCGTTAAGATCACCAGCAATGCAACACCTACCGCAAATATCCGGTAAGGATGATTGTCTACATTAAAAATGACGAGAATGAAAATGGGAAAGGCCGCGCTGGCCAGTATAGAGCTGAGTGAGACAAATCTTGTGAGATACAATACCAGCAGGAATACGCCACTGCAGCAGAGGGCCGACCAGGGCGATATCCCCAATACCAAACCAAACAAAGTAGCCACCCCTTTACCACCGCGAAAATCTGCCCAAATGGGATAGATATGGCCAACTACAGCGGCAAGTCCGAGCCCAATCTGAAGGCTGGTGCGCGCCAAATCATGATCAAAATAATAGGGCAATAACCAAACTAGTTTTACTGCAGCAAGGCCCTTCAGCATGTCTACCACCATTACAAACGTACCCCACTTCTTACCCAATACCCTGAAGGTATTGGTAGCACCGGCATTGCCGCTTCCATAATCACGTATATCAATATTGAAAAAAGACCTGCTTACCCAGACGGCGGTAGGCAATGATCCGATGAGGTATGCCAATAGAATAATGAGTAACTCTTTCATCAGAAATATTGGTTGAAGTGGAAGGGCAAAATTACTGAAAACAGCTTATATAACCGACCATTTTATTGGTGGTTTACCATCAGTAAGCATATCCATCCGTTCATCTCCCATTCCTGCACCAATGCTAATTGATGAACACCTGCTTTTTCCAGCACCAGCGGCTTGTCGCCCGTTAATAAACCGCTGAATAATACAACGCCGCCGGGCAAAAGATGTTGTTGTATAACGGGTAGCTGTTCTAAAATAATATGGCGGTTAATATTGGCGAGAATGATGTTGTAGGCATCTTCAGAAACAATTGTTTCCTGTTTGATTAACAGTACTTTACTGCAATTATTTGCATTAAAATTCTCCATGGCATTGGCAATGCTCCAGTCGTCGTTGTCAATAGCAGCAATACTGGCTGCCCCCATTTTTTCCGCTAGTATGGCGAGCACGCCTGTACCCGTGCCAAAATCAAATACGCTCGCTCCTTTTACAGGCAATTGTTCCATGGCGGCCATCATCATGTGCGTAGTGCCATGGTGACCTGTTCCGAAGCTCATTTTGGGCGTGATGACTATCTCATACTGCACATCGGTAATCGGCGGATGGAAGCCCGCCCGGATGGCGCAAAAATGACCAATCCGCACCGGCTCAAAGCCCGCCTCCCATGCCGCATTCCAATTGGTTTCTTTTATTTCGGCTACCTGGAAAGCCACCCCCTGATCCTGCAGTATGGAGGTAAATAATGGCTCATCATACATTTCTGCTGCAACAAAAGCCTTTAGCATGTCCTTTTCTTCCTGGAAGCCATTGGCCCCGGCGGCGGCCAACCGGGCCAGTAGTATTTCCTGTTGTTCTTTATTGCCGACGGTTATTTTTATTTCGATATAGGTAGACATAATGCTTACACAATGCTTTGTGAGGTGGTGTATGACGTAACGGATGAGAACAAGAAACCCCGGTTACTGTTGCAGCGCCGGGGTTTCTTACTATTGTTCAATTGAATTAATCCTGTCTCTGCTGGCCTTCTGGTTTTGGCAGCAACACTTTCCGGGAAAGTTTAAATTTACCCGTTTTAGGATCTGTACCGGTAAGTTTTACCTTCACGGTGTCTCCCTCGTTCAGTACGCCTTCCAGTGTTTCGAGGCGTTTCCAGCTAACTTCAGAGATATGCAATAAGCCCTGTTTGCCC
>DATJGC010000397.1:0-7618 GCA_035495345.1 Chitinophagaceae bacterium
CCGCAGCTGGCACCGTTTTTTTTACGAGCGCCCTTAATTGCTCCAATAGTTTTCTGGTAGCCGGCGGAAAGGAAGCGATGTAGCTGTCAACGTTGGCCGGTACCGCAGTGTTTTTTTTCATACAGTTTGTGTTGATGCCGGAACCAGTACCTTTTCAAAACAGCAACTGTTTTCTACACCCGCGTACTGTCCGTAGTTTGGAATTTGTGTAAACCCATGGTGCAGGTAGAGGCGGATGGCCTCGGGCTGTCGTTTGCCTGTTTCCAACACGCATTTAGGATAGCCTAATGCCGCTGCCCATCGCTCCAGTTCCTGCAAGACAGTGCCGGCAATACCCTTTCCCCTGTGGGCCGGAAGGGTATACATTCGTTTTACTTCCATCGCTTCTTCGTTAAAATGTTTGATGGCGCCACAACCTACCGGCTCTTCACCCTCATAGGCCAGCACCGCGTGTTTAATATTGCCCAGCGTATTAAAACCCGCATAAAATTGATGATCGGCCCCATCTCTTGCGGCAAGATCTGCATCCAGTTGCCGAACCAGCTTGATGAAATCCGGGTCTGTTGCATCGGTCCTTCTTAGCCTGGTCATTGCTGCTGTTTTGACAATGAATGTACAAAGCTTTGCTGTTTGTTGCGCAGGTGGCTGTCGATAGCCATCCTTAATACTCTAAACCTCCCTAAACGCCTGGTTCAACGCTAATTTTTTGTCAAGAACCCAGGCTGCTAAGCCCTTGGTACTGAATTTGCACCTTGCAGCTGTTTAGCTTATTTTTACAGATAATTCAAATACAGCCGCCCACTGGAAAAACCCCCTCAAATAAAGGTCTACGCCCTATTGCTGCTGCTGGCGGTCTACATTGCGTCTTTATTTATCTGGCCAAATGCCAGGTTATGGGAAACCGTTATTGCTGTTGTGCTGAGCCTTGCCGTTCTTACCCCCAAACATTTTTTCAGGAGTCTGCTCGTACTGGTTGTATTGCTGTTTATTGGCTTTGTGCTGGTGCAAACCGGACCGGTGCAGGACTGGCTGGCGGGCCAGGCTTCCCGCAGGCTGTCGAAGGGCCTGGGCACAAAAGTATCCGTAAAGCATGTCAATTTTACCTTCTTCAGCAAGCTGCAGATGGAAGGCGTTTACGTGGAAGACCAGCACAAAGACACTTTGCTGTATGCGGGTAAGTTGCGGGTGAATATCAACGACTGGTTCTTTATGCGTGATACGGCGGTGCTCCAGTATATTGGGCTGGAAGATGCCAGCATCCGTCTTCAGCGCACAGATTCCATATGGAACTACCAGTTCATCATTGATTATTTTGCGGGTTCACCAAAAGCCGGCAATAAAACTGATACAGCGCACAAGAAAAACATCCAGCTGCAACTGCAGGAAGCAGAATTTAAAAACATTCACCTGCTAAAAAGGGATGGCTGGAGGGGAGAAGATATGGGCCTGTACCTTGCGGAATTAAAGCTGGATGCGCATGAAGTTAATTTTGAGAAGAAGCTGGTAGACATCCGTGAGCTTACGATAACAGAACCTATTTTCAGCATCAGCAATTACCAGGGCAGAAGACCTTATAAACCTGTCTCCGCCGTGCGCGATCCGGCTGATACCTCGCTTTACTGGAATCCCAATGGCTGGAAACTGCTGGCTACTGCCATCAACATAAAAAATGGCGCCTTTAAAGATGAAAAGAAATCTGACCGCGCCGCTTATTACTATTTTGATGCACAGCACATACAGTTTATGCGTATCAACGCCAGCTTTAAAAACCTTGTCTTTGTAAAGGATACCATCACTGCCGCCGTTTCGCTGAGCACAAAAGAGCGCAGCGGCTTCGAAATAAAAAAGTTTACTGCAAAAATGAAATGGCAGCCCCGCGCCATGGAGTTTAACGCGCTGGATATTTATACCAACCGAAGCCATCTTACCAATTACTTTGTAATGCGGTACAATAATTTTGATGACATGGGCAGTTTCATTGAGAAAGTGCACATGCAGGGCGTATTCCGCAACGCCGTTTTACACAGTGATGATATTGCCTATTTTGCGCCCGCACTCGCTAACTGGAAAAAAGAAATCTTTGTTACCGGTGCCCTGCAAGGCAGCGTGGCCGATCTCAAAGGCAAGGGCATCATCATAAAAGCAGGTAATAATACCACACTCAACGGCGATATTTCACTCAAGGGCCTGCCCGATATCCAGAAAACATTTATTGATTTTAAATCGAACGACTTCCGCAGCACCTATGCAGATATTGTAACGGTGATACCTAACCTGAAAACCATCACGGAGCCAAGGCTTGACAGGCTGGACTTCATTCATTTCAGGGGCAATTTCACCGGCTTCATCAGTGATTTTGTTACCACCGGCTCTATTGAAACCGGGCTGGGTACCGTGGTGGCCGATGTAAACATGAAATTTCCATCTGGCGGAACACCTACTTACAGCGGTAAAATATCATCTGCCGGTTTTAAACTTGGCAGCCTGGTAGACTACGACAAGCTGGGCAATATTGCGTTTAATGTTGGTATTAAAGGTGCAAGCTTTGCCATGAAGGATATTCAGGCTAAACTGGATGGTACCATCAGCAACCTCGACTTCAATGATTACAACTATAAAAAAATTACCGTTAATGGTACCCTGGCCAAAAGATTGTTCAATGGAGAACTGCATGCAGATGATGCCAACCTTGGGCTGGCACTGAATGGCCTGATAGATTTTAGCACTACTGATCCGCGTTTCAATTTCTTTGCCACCGTGGAAAAAGCCAACCTGAAGCGGTTGAAGCTGTACAAAGATGATATTGATTTCAATGGTAACCTACGTTTTGATTTTACGGGCGATAATATTGACGACTTCCTGGGCACGGCCAAGATCTATGATGCATCTGTATTTAAAAACGGCCAGCGTATTTCATTTGACTCACTCACCATCGACTCTAAGAGAAACGGCAACAGTAAAAGCATCGTTATAGAAAGCAATGAATTTGATGCCGCCCTGGCCGGTGAATATTCTATTCGTGAACTGCCCGCCGCCTTCCAGATTTTTCTCAATCGTTATTACCCCAGTTATATAAAGCCTTCTACCAAAAAAATCACCAACGAGAATTTTAGTTTTGTTATTACCACCAAGAAGATTGATGATTACCTTGACCTGGTAGATAAGCACCTGAAAGGCTTTAACAATAGCAATATCAGCGGTAGAATCAACAGCAAAGAAAACCTGTTTAACCTGGATGCCGATGTGCCGCAATTCAGTTATAAAAATGTAATCTTCTCCAATACCAACCTGCAGGGCCGGGGCAATTTTGATTCTTTGAATATTGCGCTCAATGTGGGTGATGTTTCTGTGAATGATAGCCTTCACTTCCCGGGTACCAAGGTAAGCATCAGTTCTGCCAATGATCTGTCTAAGATCAATATCACCACCAGCGCCAACCAAACGCTCAATGCAGCTGCCATTGCGGGCACCTTTCAAACAAAAAGCAATGGTTTCAGCGTCATCTTTGACCCTTCCACTTTTGATATCAATGGCAAACGCTGGACGATTGATCGCAATGGGGAGCTGACCCTCACGCGTGATATGGTGACAACAGAAGGCCTTAAAATTTACAGTGGTGAACAGGAAGTGCTGGTAACCTCGCACCTGTCTGAAACCGGGCAGGGTACTGATTTGAATGTTGATCTTAAAAAGGTAAACATTGGCGACTTTGCGCCCTTTTTTGTAAAAGACAACCGCCTTGAAGGATTGCTCAGTGGCAGCGTGGTAGTTAGTGATCCGTTTGGCAATATGAATGTAGATGTAAATGTAAACGCTGAACAATTCAGGCTGGATGATGATTCTATCGGCAAGCTGCAGTTGTCTACCGCCTATTCAAAAGCCTCTGGTCGGCTCACGCTCTCCGGCGTTTCAGAAAATAAAAATTACGCCTTTGATCTCAACGGCTTTATCAATACCGCAGACAGCACCGGCACCGGCATAGATATTACCACGCACCTGCGTGATAAGACCAGTATTCACCTGCTGGAGAAATATGTTTCAGGCATCTTCACGCACCTGCAGGGTTTTGCAACAGGCGATCTGCGCATTGTTGGCAAGGGTAAAAATCTTAAATACCTGGGCGATCTTACCGTAACAGATGCCTCGCTCACGGTGGATTATACCAAATGCACTTACCGCATACCCAAGGCCCTGGTGAAGATGCAGGAAGATGGTATCGACTTTGGCAGCTTCCAGATAAAAGATGTGTACAATAATACAGCAGATGTGCAAACCGGCAAGTTGTACCACAACAACTTTAAAGACATGGCCTTTGATTTTCGGATAAAAACAAACCGTTTGCTGCTGCTGAATACCACCAACATAGACAATAAACAGTTTTACGGAAAAGCCATTGGCAAGGCCAGCTTTTCTTTCAGGGGTCCGCAGGAAGACATGCAGCTGGATATACAGGGTGAGGCTACAGACAGCACCGAGATTAGCCTGCCCATTAGCAGCAGTCGTGTTAACGGTGAAGCAGATTTTCTAAGCTGGAAAGTGTATGGAAAGGAAATGCAGGATCCAGGCAAAAGGAAAGTGGAAAGCAACCTGACGGTGAACCTCAAGATGACCGCCAACGCCTTTGCAAAAATAAATGTGATACTGGATGAGGCCGCCGGTGATCAGATCAGCGCTGTAGGCCATGGTATCTTGGATATGCGCGTGGGCACCAATGAAAACTTATCGCTGAACGGCAGGCTGGATATTGATCGTGGAGATTATACGTTTACGTTTCAGTCTATAAAAAGAAAATTCAAACTCAGAACAGGCGAGTCTAACTATATACAATGGAACGATGACCCGTATGATGCAGACATAAACGTGGTGGCCGAATATACTGCTCCCAATGTTCGCTTTAGTGATTTGGGTACCTCGGCACTCTTCAGCACCGGTGTAAGAAATTATGTAGGCGATGTGCTGGTAAGAACGGCTATCACCGGTAAACTGAAGCGACTGGATTTTAAATTTGATATTGAATTGCCACCAAACAGTGCGTTGGCCAATACCCCTGATGCCACAGAGCTGCTGAAGCTTATTGAACGTGATGAAAACGAAAGAAACAAACAAAGCTCTTTGCTGATTGTCTTCAACAGCTTTGGGCCTTTGTCTACTTCAAACAACACGTTTAACGCGGGTAAATCTGCCTTTGAAGGCATATTCCTTAACAGTATATCAGGCATTGTTTCTAACCAGCTCAGTAAGGCATTCAGCAATGTGCTGGCAGATGTGTTTAAAGACCCTACCTTCCGCATTAATATCAATGCTTCAGCGTATAGCGGCACTGCGTTGGCAGATGTTGCTTCCCAGACACAGTTTCTGCCAGACAGGGTTAACGCAAACTTTTCTATCAACAAAAGTTACTTTAATGAACGGCTAACATTTATTGTGGGCAGCGCGCTTGACTTTGGCATCAACAATACCACGGTGGCAAACACCCGCAATAACCTGCAATTTTTGCCGGATGTAACCGCTCAATTAAAATTAACCTCAGACGGAAAGATTCTCTTCAACTTGTTTTATCGAGAAAACCGCAGTTTCCTCAGCACACTTGGGGGCAAGCAAAGCAGAAGCGGCGCCAGCATTTCTTACCGTAAAGAGTTTGATACCATTGATGAACTCTTTAAGAAAAAGAAAAAGGAACCGCGCAAGCCCATGCCGGAAGGCACCAATCCTTAGCAGCCCGCGCCCGGGAGCCGGTGGACTTCATTATTCTTTATAGACCATAGTAAAGACAATCACGTGCATCCATTGAGCCCAATTTATACGGTGGGCGGCAAGGGATAGGGCGTAAGGTTATGGCCCAGTTTATCGCGTTTTGTTTGTAGGTATTTTTCATTGTGCGGGTTGGGCACGGCTTCAATAGGAATGGTTTCTACTATTTCAATGCCATAGCCCAGCAAACCGGCTCTTTTCTTTGGGTTATTGCTCATCAGTTTTAACCGGGTTACACCCAGGTAACGGAGCATTTGTGCACCAATGCCGTAGTCTCGCTGATCCATTTGGAAGCCGAGGTGCAGGTTGGCCTCTACGGTATCCATGCCTTCTTCCTGCAGTTTATAGGCCTTCAGTTTATTGACAAGGCCAATGCCGCGGCCTTCCTGGTTCATATAAAGAATGATGCCCTTGCCTTCCTTTTCTACCATTTGCATGGCTTTGTGCAGTTGTTCGCCACAATCGCATCGGAGCGAACCTAAGATATCGCCGGTAAAGCAGGAAGAGTGCACACGGGTGAGCACGGGTTCATCTTTTTTCCATTCGCCTTTTATAAGTGCCAGGTGTTCATTGGTAGAGCCTTTTTCTTTAAATGCCACCAGCTTAAAATGGCCAAATTTGGTGGGCATATCCACGCGCACTATTTCTTCAATAAGAGAATCGGTTTTGAGGCGATACTCAATTAAGTCTTTGATAGAGATAAGCTTAAGGTCGTATTTTTTAGCAATCACCATCAGTTCAGGCAGCCGGGCCATGCTACCGTCTTCATTCATAATTTCTACCAGTACGGCGGCAGGTTCCAGGCCGGAGAGCCTCGCCAGGTCAATGGCAGCCTCGGTATGCCCAGCCCTGCGGAGTACGCCGCCGTTTTTTGCACGAAGCGGAAACACATGCCCGGGCCGGCCAAGATCTGCCGGGCGGGTAGCAGGGTCAATCAATGCCTGTATGGTTTTGGCGCGGTCGTGCGCAGAAATGCCTGTGGTACAGCCATTTCCGAGTAAATCTATAGAAACGGTGAAGGCAGTTTCATGAAGGGCGGTATTATTATTGACCATGAGTTCCAGCTCCAGCTCATCGCAACGCTCTTCAATAAGCGGTGCACAAATTAGCCCGCGGCCGTATTTGCTCATAAAATTGATGACTTCAGGAGTGGTGTTGCGGGCGGCTGCAATGAAATCACCTTCGTTTTCGCGGTCTTCATCGTCTACCACAATAACCATTTTGCCCAGTTTTATATCGGCAATGGCACTCTCTATACTATCCAGCATATGGGTGAAAATTTATACAAAAGTAACGAATGCCGGAGGCTTTATGTTTAAATATAATGAGGGATGCCGGGGGAGGGCGCTAACAAGTCAAACATTTACAGTGGGCTACCACCGCAAGAACTGGCCAGGGTGGTAGCCATTTCCAGCAGCGCAGACATTAAAAAAACATCACTATAAACAAGTTATGCAGCATTCGGCAGCAGCGGTTTGCCTATAGCCCGGAAACCTTTATGTTTGCTTTAACAATCATGCAAAATGCTTTTCTTTGCACAACGATAAACTTAAAACTATATGCTTAAGAAAATCCCGGGCTTCTTAACATTTGTGCTCGCACTCTCTCTTACTACTCTCACCCACGCACAGGTAACCACCAGCGCCATTAATGGAACGGTTACGGGTACCAAGGGCGAACCACTGCAGGGCGCCACCGTAACGGCCGTGCATCTTCCTTCCGGTACAAAGTATACTACCCTGTCTAAGAAAGGCGGCGTTTTTAATATGCCCGGTTTACGCGCCGGTGGTCCGTACACGGTTACAGTCAATTTTGTAGGCTATAAACCCCAGGTTACAGACAACATCACGCTGGCCCTGGGTGAATC
>DATJGC010000398.1:0-5983 GCA_035495345.1 Chitinophagaceae bacterium
TAATGATGGCTACAAAGTAGGCAGGCTTGTCGGCTTTCTTAAGCTGCCTAAGAAAGCTTATCAATAATATGGAACCAGGCTTTTCTTTCATATGCTAATAATGTTAATCCCGTAACGCGCAGCTTCCATCTGTTCAGACACACCAGAATGGATCTGCTGTTTATAAGAAACAACTAGTTTAAGCAATTCCCCCAACGCGCATTACAAAGCAACAGATTTTTCGGCTGACGCGGTAAAATCACTTATTTTACAGGGAAATCCTTTTACATGTTGAACAGATTGGCATATCTCATTCTAGGTTTTTTATTGACAGTTACTACCGGTTACAGCCAGCAAATCATATGGGCCAAAGATGGCAGCAGCTTTTACCAAAAAGAAGACGGCGATATTGTACGCTACAGCCTTCCGCAACTCAAAAAGACGGTGATTGTTGCCAAAGAACAGCTTACGCCCGCAGGGCAAACCAAGCCCATGAACATTCGCCGGTTTTCGTTTTCGGCAGATGAACAGCAACTGCTTATTTATACCAACACGCGCAAAGTATGGCGACTGGATACACGCGGCGATTATTGGCTGTTCAACCTCGCTACAGGTAAATTGCAGCAATTGGGCAAAACCCTGCCTCCCGCCACACTTATGTTTGCCAAGCTATCGCCAGATGGCAAACAGGTAGCCTATGTAAGCCAGTACAATCTTTATACGGAAGATATTGCCAGCGGTACTATAAAACAACTCACCAGCAACGGCAGCAGGCAGCTGATCAATGGTACATTTGATTGGGCCTATGAGGAAGAATTTTTTTGCAGGGATGGTTTCCGCTGGAGCCCAGACAGTAAGAAGATTGCCTACTGGCAGATAGATGCCAAGAATACAAAGGACTATGACATGCTCAACACCACAGACTCTATCTACCCAAAAGTGATCCCGGTAGAGTACCCGGTGGCGGGCGAAGCGCCTTCGCCCTTTAAAATTGGCGTGGTAGAAATTGCCGGCGGACAAACAAAATGGATGGATATACCCACAGACCCGGTATTGCAAAGCTATGTACCCAGGATGGAATGGCTTACCAATACCAATGAACTGATCATCCAGCACCTGAACAGGAAACAGAATGAAAGCAACCTGATGATCTGCGATGCTTCTACCGGGGCCTCCCGTATCATTTATACTGAAAAAGATTCTGCATGGATAGATATTCTGCCGCTCTGGGACCAGGATTATATCAATGGCGGATGGGACTGGCTGAACAGTGGTAAAGAATTTATGTGGGCCACCGAGAAAGACGGATGGCGCCATCTCTACCGCATTAGCACGGACGGCAAAAAGGAAACCCTCATCACCAATGGCAATTATGATGTAATGGATATTGTAAGAATAGATGAGAAAGGCAATTATGTTTACTTTATGGCCTCGCCTTCTAATGCCACACAAAAATACTTGTACCGCACCCGGCTGGATGGTAAAGGCAAGGCAGAACAGGTATCACCCGCCACTCAGCCCGGCACGCATGAATACCAGCTATCGCCAGATGCCAAATATGCTTACCATGGTTTTTCCAATTATTATACGCCGGATGTGGATGAATGGGTGTCAATTCCTGCGCACCAGGGCCTGAAGGGTGAAAGTAGCGTGGCGAAGGCCATTGCTGCCGCTGATAAAAATGCACCCGGTGTAACGTTTTTTAAAATTACCACAGCAGAAGGCGTAGAAATGGATGCATGGATGAAGAAGCCGCTGAATTTTGATTCTACCAAGAAATACCCGGTGGTATTCTATGTGTACACAGAACCCTGGGGACAAAACGTAAAAGACGAATACGGCATTGCCGAAAACCGGTTATACAATGGCGATATGGCCAAAGACGGCTATTTCTATATTTCTATTGATAACCGCGGCACGCCGGTGCCAAAAGGAAGGCAATGGCGCAAATCTGTCTACCGTAAAATTGGGCTGGTAAATATCAGCGACCAGGCCATGGCCGCCAAAGAGATTTTAAAATGGCCCTACATTGATACTTCAAGGGTGGGTGTATGGGGCTGGAGCGGCGGTGGTTCTGCCACCCTCAACCTGATGTTTCAATACCCTGGCATTTACAAAACCGGTGTAGCCGTGGCGGCCGTAGGTAACCAGCTTACCTACGATAATATCTACCAGGAACGTTATATGGGCCTGCCGCAGGAGAACCGTGAAGATTTTATAAAGGGATCACCCATTACTTATGCAAAGAACCTGCAGGGCCATTTGCTGTATGTACACGGCACGGGAGACGATAATGTGCATTATTCCAACGCAGAAATGCTGATCAATGAACTGGTGAAGTACAACCGGCAGTTTGAGCTGATGTCTTACCCCAACAGAACGCATAGCATTTCCGAAGGCGCGGGCACCAGCAAGCACCTGTCTACCCTGTTCACTAATTACCTAAGGCAGTATTGTCCGCCCGGCCCTGTAAGCGGCAATAGCGGCGCAACAAAAAAAGCCGGTTTTTAGCAGCGGCTTGTATGGAAGAATGCGCGCAGACATATGAGCAGTAATGCGTGGTTGCCAGGTATCGGTTATCCTTAAACGTTATAGTAATGCCTCCCAACAGCACCAGCTATGTGCCCGATAATAAGAAGCTGCTGACCCATAAGCTGGCAGCGCTTGACGGGTTGAGGGCGGTGGCAATTTTACTGGTACTGGCCTATCACTTTTTGCCATCTTTTTCCTTTGCCTGGGTGGGCGTAGACCTGTTCTTTGTACTCTCAGGCTTCCTTATCACCGGTAAACTGGTAGAAGCATCAGGTGCTGCGCATTACTTCCGCAATTTTTATGTAAAAAGAATCAAGCGAATTGTGCCGTTGTATTTTTCAGTGCTGCTATTGTTCTTTGTGCTGGTACCGCAACTACTTCCGGGCTTTATCACTAGCTCATGGCATGCACTCATAAACAAGCAAATTTATTACTGGACGTTTACTGCCAATATAGACGATGCGCTGCATGGATGGCCGGCAAATATCAGCCTGATACATTGCTGGTCGCTGGCCTGTGAAATGCAGTTTTATTTGCTGTGGCCCTGGGTGATCTACGTTTTGTACCCAAAATTGCCCTGGCTGATAAGCCTTTTGCTGGCAGGCTGCGTAGCGGCATTGTTTTGCAGGATGTACCTCAGCAATGTTTTCAATGCACCGGCTGTAGCGCGCTATGTATTGCTGCCCTGCAGGCTGGATGCTTTTTGCATGGGTGCATTGTTATACCTGGCGGCGCAAAAGCAGCTGCTACAACGGTATACTACGCGCCTGATGATATTGGCAGGGTTGGTACTGCTGGCCGTGCTCATGATAGTGTTGTTGCAAAAATTGCCCTGGCATTTTGGACAGCAGGGAGTGAATCAATTTGGTTTTACCCTCAATGCATTGTTTTGGTCTTGCGTGCTGGCTGTTACCATTGCAGGTGAAGAAATGTTTTGGCACCGGTGGATGAAAAGCAACTGGCTGGTATGGACAGGCAAATATTCTTATGGTATGTATGTATTGCACCTGCCTGTCTACTTCCTGCTGGGCCGCATTTCATGGTTTGCAGCAGCCGTTAAAGACAAAACCCTGCCAATGGCAGTTATTGCACTGGTGATCACCTGTATTTGCAGCTGGCTTAGTTACCAGCTGTTAGAAAAAAGATTTCTTACCCTGAAACCGGTGAATGAATGCGCAAGATAAAAAGGTTGCTGGCCGTTTTTGCCTACTTGCTGTTGCTGTACCTGCTCTTGCGGTGCATCTTTTTTCTACGCTACTTTCACAGCAATGAATTTACGGGGAAGAACATACTCCTGGCGTACTATTGGGGTTTGCGCATAGATATCAGTGCGCTGTTTTATATCAACCTGCCATTTATATTGTGCTATTTTTTTCTCTTCAATTGGCTGCCGGCGCTGCAAAGAAAGCGTTGCGCTGTGTGGTTGCCGGCAATTATCAATCTTCCCTGGCTGGCGGTAAATATGATAGACCTGGTGTATTTCAGGTTTAACCTGCGAAGGAGTACCATTGATCTGTTAAGTGTTTTGCCTGGCTCAGTACCTGCCATACCCGGTTTTATAAAGGCATGGTGGTGGGTCCTTGGTTTGTTTTTGTTGCTCAGCATAATAAGTGTGGCCGCGTTCAATTATATTTTCCGCGCAGAAAATGGGGCACCCAACCACCGCTTTTTAGCCAACCTGGCAGCGGCTGCCTGTTTTCTGCTACCGCTTGGTATACTGGCCCGGGGTTGGTCAGAAAGGCCCATCATTCCTTCCACCACCCTGCTCTACCTGCCAGTGCAAATGCAACCGCTGGCCACCAATTCTACTTTTACTTTCTTGTATTCAATCGTAAAACGCCAAACCAGGTTAAAAGAGAAAGACTATTTCTCACCGGGGCAATTGCAGCAATTGTTTACGGCAAGGAAATCCTATCCGGGAGACTCCGCATTCCGTAGTATGAATGTTGTATTGCTGGTACTGGAAAGTTTTGCAAAGGAATACGTTACCAATAAAGATCCGCTACGCGCCGCAACGCCCTTCCTGGATTCTATAATGGCGCAGAGTATTGTCTGCAATAATGCGTTTGCCAATGGGCAGGAATCAAACAAGGGGCTGGTAGCTATACTGGCCAGCCTGCCGCCTTTTTTTGATGAGCCTTTTTATAATTCGCCTTATGGCAACAACCGCCTCAGGGGCATCGGCAGTATTTTAAAAGAAAAGGGCTATAACACCAGTTTCTTCATGGGTGCGGGGTATGATCATTTTGGTTTTGCCCGGCTGGCGCGAATTGTGGGCATCGACAAATATTATTCCATGCGCGATTATGGCAATAACCAGCATTTTGACGGCAACTGGGGCATCTTTGATCATTATTTTCTGCCCTATGCCGCCAGGCAAATGGATGCCATGCAAAAACCTTTCTTCAGCACGGTCTTTACTATTTCCACGCATGCTCCTTACACCTTACCAGATTCATTGCGTCAACAATTTACATTGCCCGGGCAGGGTATAGAACAAAACAGCATGAGCTATCTTGATTACTCGCTGCGTTTGTTTTTTAACGAAATAAAAAACAAGGATTGGTATAAAAACACCCTGTTTGTTTTTACGGCAGACCACAATATATTCTGGTACCAGCATGAAAGGTTCACCCTGTATAAAAGCTTTGAAGTGCCCATCTTTTTTTACTTACCCGGCCAGCCCAGGCACCAGGAAATAAATGCGCCTGTACAGCAGCTTGACGTGGTGCCGTCTATATTACACCTGCTGCATTACCCGCAGCCATTCATGTCTTTTGGCCAGTCTGTTTTTGACAGCAGCCGGCAGCGCTTAGTCATCAATCATTTCAGCAGTTACTACCAACTGATAGACAGTAGTTTTTTACTGGGCTACAATGAAAGTACAGAGCGTACGGAATGGTATTACAACTACAAAAAGGATCCGGCATTGCAGCATAACCTGTTCAGCCCCGGGGTTGGCATGGACAGCACCGGCCGGCAGCTGCAGCAGGCACTAAAAGCAAGGCTGCAATATTTTAATGATGCCATGATAAAAAATACTTTGTACATTAAATGATGGGCTTTCAATTAAAACAGGTAGGAGTGAAGATATTTTCCCTGCTGCTTACCATCGGCACAATGGTAAACGGAACGGCGCAAAGTCAGACCGTGCCTTTAACAGCCGGTATGAAAATCACGTCTTCACTCACTATTACGCCGGGTAACTATCCGCTTACTAACGGTGAGGCACCCGTCATTTCCATTGAGGGCGATAATATCATCGTAGACTTTAACCAGGCCGTTCTGGACGGTGCGGCACCGGGTAGTTTGCCAGATAGCTTTAGGGGTACCGCCATCAACATTACCGGTGGCCATAATATAACATTTCGGCACCTCTCTGCCAAAGGGTATAAGGTAGCCCTAATGGCAAAAGAGGTGAGCGGACTGGTGATAGAGCAATGTGATTTCAGCTATAACTACCGCCAGCACC
>DATJGC010000399.1:0-14031 GCA_035495345.1 Chitinophagaceae bacterium
CGTTCCTTACTTTTTCTTTGCTATGGTTTGTGCTGATGCTGGTAATCTGGCGCCTGCTGCCTTCCAGCATTTATAAACGGAATGCCACTTTCCAGGATAATTTTTCCATCCGGTTTGAAGAAAACGGGGTTGAGTTGAGCAACCAGAAAAGTGAAAAAGCTTGGCCCTGGACCAGTTTCAGCAGTTTCCTGGAAAGTCCCCATTTTTTTCACCTGTATTTTGATGCAAGGTCTTTTTTCCTGGTACCCAAAGATGCGTTTACTGATGTGGGCGAAATGCAGGCCGCCAGACAATTAATCAGGGAAAAAGTTCCCCGGTAAAGCCAGCAAGTGGTGGCGTCTTAAGAATAAGCCAATACGCGGCAATAGGTGCTTTTTTAGCCTTAAAAGACGTATCTTGCAGCCCATCTTACCTTATTCTAATACCATACAATATAAGGCTGGTTTTTTTCGTATTTACAACAAACAAATCGTTCATAGTCGCCTGCACATAGAACACAGCAAATTAATTAATAAGCAATGCCTAAAGTAACTTTCAACAATAAAAACAAAGTTTTTTATAACGCCCTTAAGCACAATGTAGATCAGTACTTTCAAGAGAACAATATTAAGCCCACAGGTAACTGGGCACTGTACAGCAAAACACTGGTACTGGTGCCACTGGCCATTGGCCTTTATAGCCTGCTGCTGTTGGTACATATGCCGGCCGCTTTGGCTTTAACGCTTTGTGCCGTGTTGGGTTTTACGCTGGCCAGCATCGGCTTCAATGTAATGCATGATGCCTGTCATGGCAGTTACTCCAGCAAGAAATGGCTGAATGATCTTATGGGGCTTAGCCTGAATGCACTGGGCGGTAATGCGTTTATCTGGAAATTCAAACACAATATTGTTCACCATACCTATACCAATGTAGATGGGGTGGATGATGATATTGCCAAGAGCCCGCTGATGCGTCATTGCCCTTCACAGAAATGGGTACCTGCTCATAGGTTTCAACATATCTATGTGGTATTGGTGTATGCCATCTCTTCTGTGGCCTGGGTAGCATTAATGGATTTCAATAAATATTTTCAGCAAAAAGTATTTACCACGCCATTGCAGAAGATGAGTATTAAAGAGCATATTATTTTCTGGGCCAGTAAAGTTTTGTACGCTATTTTTTATGTGGCTATCCCTGTATACTTTGTAGGCTGGGGACCCTGGGCCCTGGGTTATGGTATTATGCAGGTGGCCATGGGCTTAACGCTGGCACTGGTATTTCAGCTGGCGCACGTGGTAGAGCATGTAGAGTTTGTGGCCGCTGCGGGCATGGAACATAAACTGGTAGAAAACGAGTGGGCCATCCACCAGATAAAAACAACCGCCAACTTTGCCCCGAGAAATAAATTCATTAACTGGTACGTGGGCGGTCTTAATTACCAGGTAGAACATCATCTTTTTCCAAGAATCAGCCACATCCACTACCCTGCTATCAGTGCCATCGTACAAAAAACCTGTGAAGAATTTAATCTTCCTTACAACAGTTTCTCCACGTTCACCGGTTCGCTTGCATCGCATTTTAAAATGATGTACCAGCTGGGCAGAAAGCCGGCTACGCTGCAGGCTGCATAATTTATGCGCTCGGCTTCAATATTTTTCGCCGATGCTGCTACTGTTGTTTGAACAATATCCGGTAAAAACGCCTGCAATTTTTGTTAAAACAATTACCTAAACACATATCGCATTTATTAAACAGGAACGCCCGGCTCACCGGGCGTTCCTGTTTTCAGTTATTATATAGCCATGCAGCTTTGCTGAGATGGCATCAGAATTACCGGGGTTTATACTTGGCGTCTTCAAAGATTTTCTTTGCGGGGGTTTGCAGCACCTGTGGCAGGCTGACGCCGGTTTTCTCCGCATAGCGTTGTACAATCTGCCAGCCTATCCACTGACCGATATTACCGGGCGATGCATCAGGCATGCCGTCTGTCTTGGGGGCTTCACCCACAAAATTCTGAATGATGGTAGGCTCGGTGGTGAAGGGGTCGTTGTTCTGTATAATAAAATTCCAGGCCAGTCCTTCATTTGTTTTGCACCAATTCAATTGCAACTGCGTAAAGCCGGTGATCAGGCTATCTGGCGCCATGGGCATAAACTTGCTTACCAGCCACCACTGCTTGCCTTTTTCAATCATCTGTTCTATCAGTGAAAGTCCTTGCATGTTCTCCGGGTAAATATCCTGCGCAATGTTCTGAAAACAGTTTACGGGTATGTACGCGGCGTCAAAGCGGCGGCTGATGTACTGCGGAAATTTATCAATTGCTTCCAGCGTATTGTACGCACTGAAGTTTTTGCCAAGGTACATCTGCAGGCCAATGGCCATGGCCTCCGGGGTGAGGGCCACCGAAGGATCACCAATAAGCCCGGTGTAGGTAACTACTTTGGGTATCTTGTACGTGGGGTAATAATATTTCACAAATTGAAAACCCTTCTTCAGCTGTTCCTGCACATCACTCATATCTTTAAAACGAATTTGTACAGAATCAAACAAGGGCCGGGCGTTGCTGATATAATTTTTTACGATGAAGGGCACCGGGTGCAATGTGTCTGCGCTCCCTTCCAGCACAATGTTCTGTATAAAGTCTGTAAAAAAATACGGGTATTTATTTTGTACCGCCGTCAGGCTTTGTTCTACCTTGTTGGTGTCTGCGGCAAAAAAATCCTTATCAAACCGGCCAATGGAAACGTCTACTTTGATAGCTGATACATCGGGTACATTTTTATTGCCGCAGCCACTGCAGAGCGCCAGTAAGCCTATACAGAAAATCCATTTATTCATAGCGTTGAAACGAAAGCAGGTGAAGAATGTTGTAAATATAATTGTAAAACGGGGTCCGCGGGTTCCTTCATGTCACAGCCTGCGGCAAACTACCATGGCAAGACTGCCCTTACTATCACAAGATACTGCGGCAAACAGCCTGTTTCCGTAAATTTGTTGTATGAAAATAGCATTGGCACAGCAAAATTACCACATCGGCAATTTTGAGAGCAACGTAGCAAAGATCATCAGCGCGGTAAATGAAGCAAAGCAACAGGGTGCGGATCTTATCATGTTTACTGAATTATGCGTTTGCGGATACCCTCCACGTGATTTTGTAGAATTCAATGATTTTATAAACCGCTGCTACGCCGCAGTAGACAGCATACGTGAACAAGCAGATACTATTGCTATTATCATTGGCAGCCCGCAGCGCAACAGCAATCCGCAGGGCAAAGATCTGTTCAACGCTGCCTGGTTCCTCTACGAAAAAGAAGTAAAAGCGGTGGTGCAAAAAACCTGTTTACCCACCTATGATGTGTTTGATGAGAACCGCTATTTTGAGCCGGCTTACGACTGGCAGGTAATCCCGTTTAAAGGAAAAAAGATTGCACTCACCATCTGTGAAGATATCTGGAACCTAGGTGATAACCCGCTCTACCGTATCTGCCCCATGGATGAACTGATCAAGCAATCACCCGATCTGATGCTGAACATATCTGCCTCGCCGTTCGACTATGACCATGATGACGACCGCAAAGAAGTAATACGCGTAAACGTGATGAAGTATGGCCTGCCCATCTTCTATTGCAATACCGTGGGCTCACAAACTGAAATTGTTTTTGACGGCGGCAGCCTTGTTATGGACGCAGGCGGACAGCTGCTGCATGAAATGAAATATTTTGAAGAGGATTTTGCGGTAATAGAGCTGCCCGCAAATACGTTGCCAGCCGAAGATGAAGTGATTGTAAGACCGCTTACTACCACCAGCCAGTTTGATAAAGACATGCGCGTGTCTAAGATCAGCAATCCTGATGCTATCATTAACTACCTCACCGCTGCCGAAAATATTGAAGAGATACACCATGCACTCATACTCGGCATCCGCGATTATTTCAGCAAAATGGGTTTTACAAAGGCCATACTGGGCAGCAGCGGCGGTATAGACAGCGCAGTGGTACTGGCACTGGCCTGTGAAGCGCTGGGCGCAGAAAACGTGCGGGCCGTATTAATGCCCTCGCAATACTCCACCGGCCATTCAGTGAGCGATGCCGAAGAACTGAGTAAACACCTGGGCAACCCCTATGATATCATCCCCATCAAAGACATATACGACGCCTTCCTTACTTCATTGCAGCCAGTGTTCAACAACCTGCCCTTTAGCCTGGCAGAAGAAAATATACAAAGCAGAACAAGAGGCAACCTGCTGATGGCCATCGCCAATAAGTTTGGGTACATACTGCTGAATACTTCCAATAAAAGCGAGCTGGCCACCGGTTATGGCACCCTGTACGGAGATATGGCGGGCGGGCTGAGCGTGCTGGGAGACGTGTACAAACTGCAGGTGTATGCACTGGCAAAATTCATTAATGCGCGTAATGCGGTAATTCCTGAAAATATCATTACCAAGGCGCCTTCGGCAGAATTAAGACCCAATCAGAAAGACAGCGATAGCCTGCCGGAATATGATATACTCGACAAAGTGCTGTACCAGTATATTGAGCGGAGACAGGGCCCCAATGAGATCATTGCCATGGGTATTGACGCAGCAGTGGTGCAGCGGATTTTAAAACTGGTAAATACCAATGAGTATAAACGTAACCAGTTTTGTCCCATCATACGCGTCAGCTGCAAGGCCTTTGGGGTGGGCCGGCGGATGCCGATTGTTGGCAAATACCTGTCTTGATATAACCGCTAAAAAATGAAGCCACCCGCTAAGAATAGCAGGCGGCTGTTGGTTGTTTATGAAATCAAAAGTTGAATTAGTGTTGTAGCGTGGCAACAAGATGATTGCCTGACGCAGCATCATCATAGGCCACTACCAGGTTTGTATCATTCATGCTAAGTATGCTGGCGTCTCCGTTTATAAAAGTAAATGTGCCGCTGAGAATGGTTTCCGTACTTTTAAACAGCCAGGTAAATGGCAGCGTTTGGGGGTCACCGGTATTGCATTTGGCAGAACCCTCATCCATGCTGCCGGTACCATCCGTTTTGAAGGTATAGACGTTATCCAGTTTGCAGGCCTGTACCAGCATGGTGACATCCGTTTCAGCAACGCCGTCTTTGTTTGCGTCTACGCCTACTTTCTGCAGTTTCCAGGCATTTTGTGTCAGTAAAGTTGTTTTAGATTTTGTAACCACCGGGGCCGGAGCATCCGTTTTTGAGCAGGAGGCTGCTGTAAAAAGCAGGAAAAGAAAAGTCAGTATTTTTAATACTGGTGGCTTCATGGGTGGATTTTTAATTCTTTCTATAAACTGCGCTGGTCAGGGTTTTATTGTATTGCACCCACTGTTTTCGCTTAACAAAATTTTAGATAAAGGTTTATATTGGCAAAGGAATTGCAAGCTGGTTGTTCGTATTTTTACCAGCAACGCGTGGCAGTTGACTGATAATAAGTTAAAACGGGAATGCGCCTTGCATTGGTACTATTACGAAAGGCAAGAATAATTTAATTACACATACTATGCTCCAAACCGCGGAAGACATCAGGCAGTTAAATGAAAAGATCCAATACCAGGCTGTGTTTACAGACCGGCTGAGAGATGAGGTGGGCAGGATCATTGTTGGGCAGCAGTATATGCTGGACAGGTTGCTGATTGGACTACTCAGCAATGGGCATGTGTTGCTGGAGGGCGTTCCCGGCCTTGCAAAAACACTGGCTATAAAATCACTGGCACAGGCCATACACGCAAAGTTTAGTAGAATCCAGTTTACACCAGACCTGCTGCCGGCAGATGTTACGGGTACCATGATCTACCAGCAGCAACGCAATGAGTTTGTGGTAAGAAAAGGACCCATCTTTACCAATTTCCTGCTGGCAGATGAAATTAACCGCGCCCCTGCCAAAGTACAGAGTGCCTTGCTGGAAGCCATGCAGGAACGCCAGGTAACCATTGGCGATACCACTTATAAACTGGAAGACCCCTTCCTGGTACTGGCCACGCAAAACCCGCTGGAGCAGGAAGGTACGTATGCCCTGCCCGAAGCGCAGGCAGACCGTTTTATTATGAAGGTGGTAGTAGATTATCCTTCAAAAAGCGAGGAGCAATTGATCATCAGGCAGAATGTACAGGGCATTAAGTCTCCCGAAGTGGGGCAGGTGGTGTCTGTACAGGAAATTATACAGGCAAAGGAACTGGTAAGAAGTATTTATATGGATGAGAAAGTGGAACATTATATCCTGGATATAGTATTTGCCACACGCTTTCCTGATAAGTATAACCTGGCCAAATTAAAACCATTGATATCTTATGGCGGATCTCCCCGTGCAAGCATCAACCTTGCCCTGGCCGCCAAAGCCAATGCCTTTCTCAATAAACGCGGTTACGTAATACCCGAAGATGTGCGTGCCATCTCAAAAGATGTGCTGCGCCACCGTATCGGGCTTACCTATGAGGCAGAGGCAGAAAGCGTAAACGTAGAAAATGTAATTGACGATATCCTGCGGTCGATAAGCGTACCATAACGGTAAACAATAACCGAGAGCAACATCATCAACCGTAAAAAAACACCGTGGTACTTACAACAGCCGAAATATTAAAAAAGGTTAAGGAACTGGAGATAAAGAGCAAGAAGATTACGCAGCATCTTTTCACCGGTGAGTACCATTCTGCGTTTAAAGGCCGGGGTATGAGCTTCCGCGAAGTGCGAGAATACTACCCGGGAGATGATGTACGGTTTATAGACTGGAACGTGAGTGCCCGCTTTTCTACTCCTTTTACCAAGCTGTTTGAAGAGGAAAGAGAATTAACCGTCATGCTGCTGGTAGATGTTAGCGCCAGCTCTCTGTTTGGTACTGTGCATGCGCGTAAAAAAGACCTTGTTACTGAAATTGGCGCGGTGCTTACCTTCTCCGCCATCAGCAACAATGACAAAGTAGGCGTTATATTTTTCAGCGATAAGGTAGAGAAATACATCCCTCCCAAAAAAGGCAAGCAGCATGCACTTTATATTGTACGTGAACTGCTGACCGCAGAACCCAAAAGAAAAGGCACCAACCTGGGAGAGGCATTGCGCTTTTTCAGCAATTCAACCCGGCAGAAGAGCATCTCGTTTATCCTGAGTGATTTTCTGGATGAAAGCTTTTCAGAATCTCTTAAGGTGGCCGGTAAAAAGCATGATATCATTGGCATAAAAGTGTATGACAAAATGGATGTACAATTGCCAGACGCCGGCTTGTTACAGGTGAGCGACGCAGAATCGGGCGCCGTTACCTGGATAGACAGCAGTGATTTTTGGGTACGCAAACAATACGAGAAAAGATTTTTTGAACATACGGAATGGTGTAAAAACCTTTTCCTGAAAAGTGGCAGTGATCTGTTGCATGTACGCACGGATGATGATTATGTAAAGATTCTCCAGAAATTTTTTATCGCAAGATCTTAAAGCACCAGTAGCAGCGTAACCTCCCTGAATGAGCAGCAGAACCCCACATATCATACTGGCCATCTTACTTCTTTTTGTTTCCGTTGCTGGCTTTGCGCAAAATGCCGTTTCGGTGCGGGCCTCCATTAACCGGGATAAGATAATGATTGGTGAGCCCATTGAACTGCAGCTGGAAGTGTCTATGCCCGCCGATGTACAGGCTACCTGGTTTCCGCTTGACACACTCAGTCATTTTGAATTTATCCAGAAAGGAAAAATAGACAGCTCCGGTACCGGTGATAGTAGAACCTACCGCCAGCAGCTTACCATTACCAGTTTTGATTCTGGCAGGTGGGCGCTGCCTGCACTTCCGCTGGCCATTGGCAACAGGGAATACCTTACAGACTCATTACCCGTTTCTGTGGCCTATTCTAATTTTGACCCCAACCAGGATTATCATGATATAAAAGATATTATTGAGGTAGAGAATAAGGCCACCCGTTATATTCCCTGGGTAATACTGGCGCTGGCCATTGTATCACTGGCCCTGGTCATCTACCTGCTGCGGCGCAGAACCATGGCGGCCGAAGTACCGGTGATAAAGAAACCATTGAGTAAGCTATCTCCATTAGAAGAAGCATTGCAACAACTGGCAAGTCTGCAACAGGAAGGATATACCGCACCAGGCGCCCTTAAGAGTTATCATACCGGCTTAAATGATGTATTGCGGGGCTATATGTACCGGAAGACCAGCGTAGCCACCATGGAAAAAACAAGCGGTGAACTGATGATGCAATTGCAGGCTTACCAATTGCCGGCCCCGGCGTTTACAAAACTGGCGCAGGTATTAAGAATGAATGATGCAGTAAAATTTGCCCGGTACCACCCACCGGCGGAAGAAAATGAAACCGCCTTGCAGACCATCAAAACAACCCTGCAGGAGATAGACGCGCTTATTTCAAAAACAACCACTTAATAGATCAATTTGGCGTTCGACTATTTTAAAAATATAACTTTTGCGCAACCCCTGATGCTGATGTTGCTGGGCCTGCTGCCCCTGCTGGCCTGGTGGTATTTTACGTACCAGTCTGGCAAACAGGCTACCGTGCTTATCTCCTCCGTTAGCAAGGTAAAAGGCCTGCGCTCCTGGAAAAGCACTTTGCGTTCGCTGCCCTTTATCTGCCGGCTGCTTTGCCTTGCCTGTATCATCATTGCGCTGGCGAGGCCGCAAACCAGGAATGATGAAGAGCTGGTAAGTGGTGAAGGAGTAGATATAATACTGGATATAGATGTCAGCGGCAGTATGCTGGCCCAGGACTTTACCCCCAACCGCATGGAAGCGGCCAAGGAAGTAGCGGCCAATTTTGTAGCCAACAGGCCAACCGACCGCATTGGTGTTGTTATTTTTTCTGGTGAAAGCTTTACACTTTGTCCGCTGACCACAGACCAGCAGGTGTTAAAGACACAGATCTACAATATACAGAGCGGTTTGCTGGAAGACGGTACTGCCATTGGTTCTGGCCTGGCTACCAGCGTAGACCGACTGCGTTCTTCCAAATCAAAAAGCAAGGTGGTTATCCTGCTTACAGACGGAGAAAACAATGGTGGCCAGATACCCCCGCTTACCGCCAAAGAACTTGCCAAGGCTACGGGTGTAAAAGTGTACACCATTGGCGTGGGTACTGACGGTTATGCACAAACGCCCATGCAAACACAAAGCGGGGAGGTGGTAATGCAACGTGAAAAAGTGAATATTGATGAAAAACTGCTCACACAGATAGCTGATGAAACGGGCGGCCGTTATTTCAGGGCGAAAGACAACGAAAGCCTTAAAAACATCTACACAGAAATTGACAAGCTGGAAAAATCGAAGATTGAGGTGACTGCCTTAAAACGATATTCAGAGAAATTCTTTCCCTTTGCTATTCTTGCGCTGGCCTTCCTGATCACTGAAATTGTATTGCGTTTTACGCTGTTCCGGAAGTTTCCTTAGTGACTATCATTACCTCGGCTGTATAGTACAATGCATGCCCGCCAGATGGCTTTTACCGCTGTATACTGGCATATTTCTGCAACAGCCGATGCCTCCTGCTGCCCCGCAGGTAAAGGCCACAGAGACAAGTCTGCCCATTACCGTAATTTAGCGGCAGCATGAAAGCAATCGTTTACAAATCAACTGGTAGCTGGTACGTTACCAAGACAGCTGCAGGAGAGATTTTTAATGCGCGCATTAAGGGCATTTTTAAGATGGACGATGCCATTACTTCCACCAACCCCATCGCGGTAGGCGATGAAGTAGACATTGAAACCGAGAATGAACTGGAACATACAGCTACCATCACCAATATCTATGAGCGGCGCAATTATATCAACCGGCAATCGCCCTCGCATAAAATGCAACACCATATAGTTGCTGCCAATTTAACCCAGTCGTTATTGTTTGCCACCTTGAAAGAACCCCGCACTTCGCAGGGCTTTATAGATCGGTTCCTGGTTACCTCAGAGGCTTACCATGTGCCCGCCATCATTGTGTTTAACAAGGTGGATGTCTATCGTAAAAAAGAGCTAGACCAGTTGCAACACCTGCAGGAGATGTACCAGGCCATTGGCTACAAGGTGGTAGCCATGAGTGTAAAAGAAAACCGGGGCGTTGATGAGGTAAAACAATTACTACTTAACAATATTACGCTCATGAGCGGCCATTCAGGGGTTGGCAAATCCTCTTTTATCAATGCCCTGTTTCCTGACATGTTATTGCGCACACAGGAGGTCAGCGGCTGGAGCGGCAAGGGCCTGCACACCACCACTTTTGCGGAGATGTTTGATCTTTCTTTCCCTGGTAAGATCATTGATACCCCCGGCATCCGTGAATTTGGACTGGTAAACATAGAGAAGCAGGAACTATCTCATTATTTCCCGGAGATGCGGCCCCTTATCAATAACTGCCAGTTTAACAATTGTCTTCATACCAATGAACCGGGTTGTGCGGTAAAACAGGCGGTGGCCGATGGAACCATTTCGGAAGACCGCTATGTGAGCTATTACAATATTCTTCAGTCGATCAATGAAAAGGGTTACTAGCTTGCAGTGATAGTGGGCTTTTACATCCGCCACGTTATTGCGCAACAAAAAAAACCACCCAATGACTGGGTGGTTCTGCAATGAAAAACCAAGAGTACGGATTAAAGAAAGCGTTTATGACAAGTATCGTTTGGCGGTGTTGATCAGTAATTTTGTTTCCAAAAATTGCGCTACTTCTACAACGGCGTCATTATCCCTGCGCGGTGCTTCGCGAAATTTGTGCGGATAAATAGAAATACCAGTGTAAATATTGTAATGAAGCGTAAGCGTACGGCCTTTGTAGCTGAAGTCCCACACAAGCGAATCAAAATCATCCAGCTTGCTTAAAAATTGAATGTCCAAATCATCGGAAAGTATATCGGCAACTTCATAAAAACGTTTAAGGCCGCAATCGTCGTCAATGACCGCTTCGGTGCAACCGAAATCGGTGCGTAAGGTAAGGCTCATATGTACGGATTTTAGGGTATATAAATAGTCCTGGTTTGGCAGAACAATTTGAACTAAGCTTTAAACCTTTTCGCCTTTGGAACCTTCTCGCCGGTAAGCACCCGTTCAGCACCTACGTTTTTTCCGTTGGCCGGACAACCATATTTTGGTCCGAACACCTTGTTCCACACGCTGCATGAACTCATACTGCACACAAGCATCAGCAAAAAAAACAACCTGGTAAATGAACTGGTTTTCATAGCGATTGCTGCATTTCCTTTACAACGGTATAAACTTATAAATATTATACCGTTGCTGCAAGCAAACCGCCGCCGTTTCGATGAACAGGCAGATTTGTTCGCTGATTGCCAGCATACTAGTAAACCGTGGAGAAAGAGGGCGTAAAAAGTTTAACGGGGTTGCTGGTCTTTAAACCATCCCGCGTAGCGGATATAATTATTGGCGATGCGGTGTATTTCACCATTGATAAGATCAGTGGAAATATCTTTTACTTTCTTTGCCGGTACACCTGCATAAATGCTGCCTGCCTCACAAACGGTACCTTCCAGCACCACCGCGCCGGCAGCAATGATGGTATTGCTGTTTACCACTACATTGTCCATAACAATGGCACCCATACCTACCAATACATCATCATGCAGTGTGCAGCCATGTACAATAGCGTTATGACCAATGGACACATTGTTACCAATGATGGCTTTTGTTTTTTCAAAAGTGGCATGTATGATGGCACCGTCCTGCACATTTACTTTGTTACCCATGCGAATGCTGTTGACGTCTCCCCTTACTACGGCATTAAACCAGATACTGCAGTTATCGCCGGTAACCACATCGCCCACTACGGTAGCATTGGGCGCTATAAAATTATCATTGCCAAAAATTGGATAGACACCATCAACATGCATTATCACTGCCATACAAATGAATTTAAACAAGCGGCCAACAAGCTGCGCGCATGCCTTACAAATATCAAAATTCTTTGTGGCTTTGGCGCTGCTTTGCGTTCTTTGTGTCAAATATTTTTGGATTCATGAACCAGCGTGCGCTTTTTCTGCAACATGTGGCACAAACATCGCCGGCACCACTTGCCATTGAAGTGGTAAAAGCCGCTGGTTGCAGGTTATATGACGCTGAAGGCAAAACCTACCTTGATGTTATTGGCGGTATCAGTGTGTGCAACGTGGGCCATTGTCACCCGCTGGTGGTAAAGGCCATTAAAGAGCAGGCAGACAAATACCTGCATGTGCTGGTGTACGGAGAGTTTATACAAAATGCCCAGGTAGCCTATGCCAGCATGCTGGCCAATCATTTACCTGCTTCTCTGAATGCTGTATACTTTACCAACTCTGGTGCAGAAGCTACAGAGGGCGCCATGAAACTGGCCAAACGCGCTACCGGTCGTACCCGCATAATAGCCTTCAACAACGGCTACCATGGCTCTACGCAGGGTGCCCTTAGCATTATGGGCGATGAGTACTGGAGAAATGCCTACCGGCCCTTGTTGCCGGATACCTGGCACCTGCCGTACAATGATTTGTCTGCGCTGGATGCCATTGACAATAACACCGCCTGCGTGGTTGCAGAAACCGTGCAGGCAGAAAGTGGCGTTGTGCGCCCGACAACAGAATGGTTGCAGGCGCTGCGGCAACGCTGTAATGAGAAAGGAGCCTTGCTGGTGCTGGATGAAATTCAGGCAGGTTTTGGCAGAACAGGTTCTTTATGGGCCTTTGAGCAATACAAAGTTGTTCCGGATATTTTATTGCTGGGGAAGGCGCTGGGCGCAGGTATGCCATTGGGCGCCTTTGTTGCAGACCGGCCATTGATGCAAACGCTTACCGCCAACCCTGTGCTGGGGCATATTACCACTTTTGGTGGCCACCCGGTAAGTTGTGCTGCCGGGCTGGCGGGCTTATCTGCGCTTATAGATGAACGTTATATTGAACAGGTAAAGGAAAAGGAAGCACTCTTTAAAAAGCGCTTACAGCATGCTGCTATAAAGGAAGTGAGAAGCGCGGGACTCTGGATGGCGCTCGTTTTTGCAGACTTTGCCAGCAATAAAAAAGTGATTGATAGCTGCCTTGAGAAAGGGCTGCTTACAGACTGGTTCCTGTTTGCCCCTGAATGCCTGCGTATTGCACCGCCGCTTACCATCAGCCTCCCCGAAATTGAAGAAGCCTGTGCAATCATATTGAGCGCCTGTGATGAGGCACTAATGGCATAACAACTAAGGCTATACCGCCATGATTTCTTTTTCTTTTGCGCCCAGTGTTTTTTCTATGGCAGCAATATATTTATCTGTAGTGTGCTGTATTTCTTTTTCGGCATCTTTGCCAGCGTCTTCACTTAAACCGTCTTTCTGTAGTTTTTTGATGCCCTCAATGGCCTCACGGCGAATGCTGCGGATAGCCACTTTAGACTGTTCGCCTTCACCATTTGCCCTTTTCACCAGTTCCCTTCTGCGTTCTTCGGTTAGGGGTGGCAGGTAGAGACGGATATTCATACCATCATTCTGCGGGGTAATACCAATATTAGAAGCCATGATGGCCTTCTCCATGGGTTGGAGCATATTTTTTTCCCAGGGTTGTATAGACAAGGTTCTTGCATCCAGTACGGATATATTACCCACCTGGCTGATGGGCATGGGGCTGCCGTAATAATCTACCACAATACCATCCAGCATATTTGGGTTGGCCTTTCCTGCGCGCACTTTTACCAGTTCGGCTTCCAGGTGGGCAACGGCTTTTCTCATGGAATCTTCAGTACCTGCTAAAATTGACTCTATCGTTTCGGGCATAGCTGTAAAGTGTTAAACGGTTGCAAATCTAACAAACCTGTTCGTAATTGATGCCGCTACGGGCTGCAAATAGTTTGTTATATCAAATAAGGTGAAAAGAGGCGATGGCATTTGCCTGCGTACCACTATTTCTGTTCATACATGGTAGCATCTTTGGTAATGCTCACAATTTTGGAAGAACCCTGCAGGTTACTCACAGATTTGGCAACAAACAGGCGTCTTTTTCTCCTGCTGTAATACAACATACCAATGGCTGCAAAAAAGATGGCAAAAATGCCCAGTATGAGCGCAGTGCAATCTAGTCCGCGAAGCATGTATACGGCAATGAT
>DATJGC010000400.1:0-7754 GCA_035495345.1 Chitinophagaceae bacterium
GCGTAGCCAATGCTGAGATCGGGGCAAAGGCCCTGTATCAGTCCGGCCATTTCTGCCAGTCCATGTATGCGGTTATGGATAAAGAATACCTGTCCGCCACGCTCTGTTTCATAATAAATAGCGTCCCTGATAAAGTCTTCATTGAAAACGGCTATTTCAGTTTGTATCGGCTGCCGGTTGGGCGGTGGTGTGTTGATGATGCTGAGATCACGCGCTCCCATCAGGCTAAACTGCAGCGTTCTGGGAATGGGTGTGGCGGTTAAGGTAAGACAGTCTACATTGGTACGCAGCGTCTTGATCTTTTCTTTTGCCGCTACGCCAAACTTTTGTTCCTCATCAATGACCATCAGTCCGAGGTCTTTGAATTTCACTTCCTTGCCCAGCAGTGAATGGGTACCAATGATAATATCTACCTTGCCTTCTTCCAATCGCTTCAGCGTGTCTTTCTTTTCTTTGGATGATTTAAAACGGTTGATATAGTCTACGGTCACGGGAAAATCCTTTAACCGATCGCTAAACGTTTTGTAATGCTGAAATGCAAGGATGGTGGTGGGCACCAATATAACGGCCTGCTTGCTATCGCAACAGGTTTTGAAGGCGGCACGCACGGCAATTTCTGTTTTTCCAAAACCCACATCACCGCATACCAGGCGGTCCATGGGCGCTGGTAATTGCATATCGCGTTTTACATCGGCCGAGGCCTTGCTCTGATCAGGTGTGTCTTCATAGACAAAAGACGCTTCCAGCTCGGTCTGCATGTAGTTGTCTGGCGAGTGGGCAAAACCGTGCTGCGCCTTTCGCTTTGCGTATAACTTAATCAGGTCAAAGGCAATTTCTTTTACCTTGGTCTTTGTCTTTTCTTTGAGGCGGTTCCAAACATCACTGCCCAGCTTGTTTACTTTAGGCACAGAGCCTTCCTTACCGGTAAACTTGGCAATTTTATGCAGTGAGTTAATATTTACATAGAGTATATCACTGTCTTTGTAAATAATGCGCACGGCTTCCTGCAATTTTCCATTGGCTTCAATTTTCTGCAGACCGCTGTAAACACCCACGCCATGGTCTATATGGGTAACGTAATCGCCTGGTTGCAGTTCGCGCAGCGTGCGGAGGGTAAGAGCTTTGTTCTTATTATAGGCCTGCTTAACGCGGTATTTATGGTAACGCTGAAAAATCTGGTGATCAGTATAGCAAACCACCTTCAGATCATCGTCAATAAAACCCTGGTGGATGGATACCGGTACCGGTGTAAGTTGTATATCGGCTTTCAGATCATTAAAAATGGTATGCAGCCGCTCCAGCTGTTTGGGGTTTTCAGCAAAAAGATAGATTCCGTATTTTTTTGCTTCACGCGCTTTCAAATCCTTTATCAGTAGATCAAATTGCCGGTTAAACGCCGGCTGCTCGCGCGTGTGAAATTCAATTTCAAAAAGGGTGGTAGAAGAAGGCTGGTGGCCAAATTCTATGCGGTGCCTTGCCTGCAGTTGTGCCGCCATGGAGGCCGCCGTCATAAAATCATCGGTACTGACCAGCTTTTTCTCCAGCCGGTCTTCATCATCATCTGCCGGTTTTTTGCTTACCGGTGCCTGTTCTGCCTGCAATTCCAGGAAGAGCTGAAGATCCTCTTCTTCTGTGAGCAGCTTCTCGTGTATCACATCCCAATCCTGCAGCCAAACAGCGGTATTCTCAGACAAGAATTCCAGCAAAGAAACTTTTTCGCCATCTTCAAACTGCGTTTCCACGTTGGGTATAATGGTTACCTGCAACAGTTTTCTTTCGCTGAGCTGTGTTTCGGGGTCAAAGACACGGATAGAGTCTACATCGTTTCCAAACAATTCTACGCGGTAGGGCTTTTCATTGCCAAAGGAATAGATATCGAGGATACCGCCCCGGATGGCAAACTGGCCCGGCTCATATACAAAATCAGTCTTTGTAAAACCATAATCATCAAATTGCAGCAGCAGTTTGCTGATGTCCAGCGCATCGCCATTCTTTATGCGGATGATATTTTCAGACAGTGTCTTTGGTAAAACGCATTTCTCAAACAGGGCTTCGGGGTAAGTAACAATGATTTTCTTATTGCCCCCTCCGCTCAGCTTGGTCAGCGCTTCTGTACGCAACATTACATGAGATGCGTTCAGCAGCTTAAAGTTTTTGCGGTTTTTGAATGAGGAGGGAAAATAAAACAGGTCCAGCGCGTTGGTGAGGCTTTCCAGCGTATTATGAAAATAGGCTGCCTCTTCTGCATCATTCAATACTACGAGGTGGTTTACCTGGGTGCAGGCCGGATGGTTAAAGATGGCCGCCACTACAAATTGCGAAGCACTGCCGTGAAGGTTACGCAGAAACAATTGCTGGGGAGAAGACATGGTTATCCTGTCCGCAATAGAAAAAACGCGGGGATCCTTACCATATGCTTCCAGCAACACATTCAAATTCATGAAGGGTGCAAATATACGATGCTTATAAGTAATACGAGAGAATATACAAGTGTGCGCCAGCCGCAGGCAACAGTTTGCAGCGTGAATTTTGAAAAATTTTTAACTAAATCTTTGTAGAATAAATAAAACACCTACATTAGATGCACGATTGCCTGCCTGTATTGACACACTGATAAGCTCCGGACAGCCGGGGCTTTTTTTATGCGCTCAGGAAAATACTTTCTTTAGCTCATTTCACAGCGCAGCAAACAACGCCCAAGGCCCCGCAAATACAGCAATGGCAACTCCTTGTATAACTATTGAGTAACTGTTGTGAAATGACTGCTCTGCAAGGTAGTGCGGGCAGCGGGCAAAAGCGGAGATGCAATATGAAGCCTTAGTTATTTTTAAAGGGCACCACCATTTCAAAGGAGGGAATGGCCACTTCAAATATTTTTTTGTTGTTGAGGTTTTCCATCTGGTAGGTACCCATCATGCGGCCCATTTCTGTGCGAAGATTGCAGCCGCTGACATACTGGTATTTTTCGCCTGGGTTGAGCGTGGGCTGTACACCTACAACGCCTTCGCCGTCCACCTCACGGTTCTGGCCATTACTGTCGAATATCTGCCAGTGGCGCCGGTGAAGCTTTACCGGAAAATTGTTCTTGTTCTCAATGGAGATCCGGTAAGCAAACATAAACTCAGACTGCAGTGGGTTAGAGTAGTCTGGCTGGTAGAAAGTTTCTACGCTTATTTCTATGCCTTCTGACACTTTTGAGACCATTGAAATATAGTTTGCAGCTGAAAGATACAAAAAAAGGCCGAGCCGGCAGCAGAAAAAGCAAAACAGGCGCAGTGAGCGCAGCGCCTGCAATGCCGCTAAAGAGGTAGTAATGATAATTTTGTGTGCGGCAATTTAGAAATTCAAGGGAGTACGCTTATATTTGAACCGCATTCAACGCTTGCAATAAAGATTGCCATACAACCTGATAAGAACTTAATTTTTTCTTCTAACAACAGGCCAGTAGACATGGCTTGTCGGCAGGCAGCCTGCAGTGCCGCCGCTTCAAAAATGTATACAATATGAAAATTGCTGTAGCTAACGGAGATGGTATCGGCCCGGAAATTATGTCCGCCGTTCTTTCCATCTTTACCGCCAATAAGGTTCCACTGGAGTATGAGTTTGTAGACATGGGCAAATGGGTTTTTGATAAAGGCTTCTCCAATGGCATGACGCCCGAAGCCCAACAGGCCATAGAATCATTGGGCCTGCTGTTTAAAGGACCCATGGAAACGCCCAAGGGCAAGGGGGTAAAAAGCATCAATGTAACCGCCCGTAAAACCTGGAACACCTTTGCCAACAAACGCGTCTTTCAAACCCTGCACGGGGTAGAAACCGTGTTCAGCAAGGGCGGTATACCCATTGATATTACTATTGTAAGAGAAAACATAGAAGATACCTACGGCGGCATTGAACACATGCTCACCCATGATGTGGCACTGAGCCGTCGGTTTATTACCCGCCCCGGTAGCATGCAGGTGATACGCTATGCCTTTGAAATGGCGCGCGTAAAAAAAGCCAGGAGAATCAGCTGCGGTCATAAGGCAAATATCATGAAGCTGACCGATGGGCTCTTCCTGGAATGTTTTTATGAAGTGGCCAAAGAATACCCTGATCTGAAAGCAGACGATATCATTGTGGACGATCTCTGTATGAAACTGGTAACAAGACCCGATCTTTTTGATGTGGTGGTGCTTACCAACCTGCAGGGTGATATTGTATCTGATCTTTGCGCCGGGTTGGTGGGCGGTCTCGGTTTTGCCCCTTCTGCCAATATTGGTGATCATATTTCCATCTTTGAAGCCGTGCATGGCACCGCACCGGATATTGCCGGAAAAAATATTGCCAACCCTACCGCGCTGCTCTTAAGCGGCATTGCCATGCTGCAGCACGTAGGCCTTACAGAAAATGCGGGCATCATAGAAAACGCCCTCCTGTACACCCTTGAAAGCGGTATCCATACCGGAGACTTTGGCGATAAAACCACCAAACCGGTGAATACCACGGCCTTTGCAGAAGCCATCATTGCTAATTTTGGAAAAAAGCCCGCCGTTAATCCAAAACCGGTGATGGCCAATATACCGGGCACACCCACACCGTTTAAACTGGCACAGAACGCCATGATGTACTCAAAAGACAATGGAGATGAAAGCATCGTGGGCGTAGATATGTTTATAGACAGCCATGAACAACCACAGGCCATTGCTGTAAAATGCCAGCGCCACGCAGGGGTAAAATTTAAACTCATCAATATCAGCAACCGCGGTACACAGGTGTGGCCCACAGGTTCTGTGTATACCAACCTTGTTAACGTCTACAATGTTCGTTTTGAATCACTGGATGGCGAACCGCTGACACAACAGGATATATTGGGACTATACATCAGCCTCAGTGGCAATTTTAAAATCTGTTCTTCAGAGCTGCTCAATAAATGGGGCGATAAAAGATCTTACAGCGTGGCAGCCGGCCAGTAAAAGAAACTGCCGCGCGCCACCAGGAGATGGTGGCGGCGGCAATCATTTGTACATTTGCAGCAGGAGAATCAGTCATGCCTGTAAAAACACATACCTACAGCAACAAAGACATTACCATTGTATGGAAACCAGAAGTCTGCATCCATTCCAAAATCTGCTGGCATGGATTGCGGGCTGTCTTTGATCCCGTAAGACGTCCGTGGATACTGCCCGATGCGGCAGATACCGCCACCATCATGGCGCAAATAGACCAATGCCCCAGCGGTGCACTTAGCTATACCCGGAACAGCAGCCCCCAAACCGCAGTGCCTGAACAAGCCCAGCCTGGCAACCCGCCGCTGACCAATATTGAATGCCTGCCCAATGGCCCCCTGCTGGTAAACGGTCCGGTAGTAGTAAAGCGTGCAGATGGTACAGAAGAAATAAAAACCGGTTCGGTGGCACTTTGTAGGTGCGGCGCCTCCAACAACAAGCCTTATTGCGATGGCAACCACCGTACCAATGGCTTCCTTGGCTGATCAACGCCACGTTTTGATAAGCGCTTATGGATAAACGTTAGCTTACCCCTCGGTTTCCACCATAAAAAACATGAACACAATGCCCAGCAACAGCAGGAAGAAAAGGCTGGCATAGTGAATGCGCAGGAACAGGGTTTCTTTTTCCTGCAGTTCCTTCATTCTTGCCCGGCCATACAAAACAAATGTAATGACGGCACAAACAAAGGCAATAACGGCCAGCGCCGCGAGGAGTATTTTCAAGCTTAGACTTTTTTTGCAGCAGTATAGCCGTTTTTATGCAGCCACTGCAGTACCTTATCACGGTGGTCTCCCTGTACAATGATATCGCCCTCTTTTACAGCGCCCCCGCTGCCGCAATAATTTTTGAGTTGCTTGCCCAATTGCTCCAGGTCTTCTGTGAGGCCCGTAAAGCCCGTTATTAACGTAACTGCCTTGCCCGCGCGGTGCTTGGTATCTAAGCGAATGCGCAGCACTTGCTGTTTGGGCGGCAGGGTGGCCGCCGGCGCGTTATTGTTTTCTTCAAAAGAGAAATTGGGATCCGTGCTGAACACAAAACCCCTGGCATCCGGCTTATTTTTCTTTGACATGGTAAGCAGAAAAAATGATGAAGCAATTAAGCAATGACTGCTTTCAGGCTCAAATCTACACTCTTTGCCTGGTGTATTAAAGCGCCCGCACTGATATAGTCTACACCGGTGGCGGCATAGGCTTCTATATTCCCGAGATTGATACCACCACTGGCCTCGGTCTCATACTGCTGGTTGATGAGTGCAAGCGCTGCAGCCACCTGATCGGGCGTAAAATTATCCAGCATGATCCTGTTTACCTTGCCCACTTTTAATACGCGTTCCACATCACTGATACTTCTTGTTTCTACTTCTATCTTTAGACCTGGTTTTAACCTTTGCACATAGTCGTAGGCCAGTTCAATGGCCCGTTCAATACCACCGCAGTAATCAATATGATTATCCTTCAGCATAATCATATCATACAATCCCATACGGTGGTTGCTGCCACCGCCAATGCGCACGGCTTCTTTTTCCAATAACCGAAAATTGGGCGTTGTTTTTCTTGTGTCAAGAATACGCGTCTTGTATCCTTGCAGCTTATCAGTATACTGCCTGGTGAGGCCGGCAATACCACTCATCCGCTGCATGCAGTTCAGCACCAATCGCTCACACTGCAAAATAACATGCACTGGTGCTTCTGCTTCAAAAGCCAGTTCACCGGGTTGCATAGCATCACCATCTTTTTTATGGGCTGTAAAACGGGTGGCAGGTGCCACCTGCCTGAATATTTTCTCCGCTACTTCCATACCGGCCAGTATACCCGCTTCTTTTATTTTTAGTACGGCCTTGCCCCTGGCGCCGGCCGGTATGCAACAAAGCGTGGAGTGGTCGCCATCACCCACGTCTTCTTTCAGTGCAGCAGTGATCAGCGTGTGCAGTTGTTCATTGAAATTGATCATGCAACAAAGATAATCGCATGCATAATAAAAGGAGTAGACACAAAAAAAGGCGTGCAATAGTATTGCATGCCTTAGGTCTTTCAGGGGGAAATATCTTTACTCAACAGCCTGGAATGCGATTTCCTGGAGCACCTGTTTGGCATCTTTTTGTTTCATAAACAGCTTGGTGCGGTAATCGCCGTTATTGGTTTTTAAAGTGCCGATACAGTATTTGGAGCCGTTGTTTTCGCCTTTGTATTTTAAATCGAAGCTGCGCACATTGTTATTGCTGAAAAAGTCACGGATGATCATTTCGGCCTGGGCGCGACTGTAATTATCACTTTTATCCGGAAGCGTAATGTCTACCCTTATATCAAAATACCTCGATAATTGTGTAGCATTACCTGTTTTGAGCGCTCCCACAATATCATCCATTTCCATCCCTGTTCCATATGGCGTTGGAGAAGAAGGCGTGAAAAAAGAGGTCAGTAAAAGTGAGCTAGTCATTAAAACCAGCCACAAATAGTTTTTCATAAATTGTTCCTTTGGTACTTCATGCGGGATAGTGGATGTAGCAGTTTCAGAGGGTAGTTTGCGGCGTTTTGGATAGTACTAAAAATATGCCAACTTGCCCAATGTGAGAAAAATTTGCCCTTAACCGCGCATTTTCATGCCCACCGGATCGGTTATAATTAAAATCTGTAGTTTTGAACGCATGGAAAAGAAAAAAGTAATCCTGGTTATCATGGACGGATGGGGTATCGGACAGAAAAAATCTGCCGATGCCATTCAAAATGCCAACACCCCTTTTGTAAACAGCCTTTATAATAAATA
>DATJGC010000401.1:0-5451 GCA_035495345.1 Chitinophagaceae bacterium
GAAACTAACTGTGTGAGACGGCTGCCTGCAATATTATTCTTACTGATCCTTCTTTTTAACCTCATCGGCTACCGTTGGGTGATTGCCAGCCTGCAGCACAGCAGCGATATTGTAATACAGGCGCAGGTAGATGAACTGGCATACAATGAAAATGATCTTATCTCTGTAAAAACCAATCTTCACCTTCCATATTATAGCAATTCCAGCACGTATGAACGCGTGTACGGCGCCATCAGCATCAACGGAACAGAGTATGCATACGTTAAAAGAAGAGTGGTAAACGATACGCTGGAGCTGCTTTGCCTTCCCAATAAAGTAAAAACACATTTACAGGCCACTGCCGCAGAATGGGCGCATGCTGCTACTGATGGCTCCTCCTCCATGCCACTGAAGAAAAACAGCAGCGCATTAAAGATAAACCTGCAGGATATTTTTTATTCCGCCACCAGCATTACTTTGTCTGGTCTCATCCCCGCTGATAAAAACTATTCTTTTGCGGCCGTTGTAACACTGCCCAAAGCCTACCCTTCTCACCCGGAAAGGCCGCCCCGCCCCACCAGCTTCATGATTGCCTGATAGCCTGCTGATGCCGCGCCGCTACACGGTGCTAATTGGCTAGGGCATAGCGCAAGAAACTGATTTCTTCCATTTCATTCATCTTAAAACCAGGAAGCAGTGATGCCAGCGTATACGCATGGCCTGCCTTCCATGAATTTCTGCTTATGAGCGTTATTAAAACCTTACGATACCATTTATTGGTAGCATTGCTGCTGGGCTGCTGCTATAGCCAGGCGCAAACAGATATGGATGCCATTATGATGAACAAAAAACAGTTTTGCAGTGGCTTCGATTATATGCATTCTTCCTGGGATACTTACTGGGAAGGTACCCTTAAAAGAAAAAATGAAAACCTGGGTACCGTTACCACGCAGTCTGTGATGTTTATGCCCAATTATGGCATCAACAATAAATTGAACATTATGGGCAGCGCAACCTATGTATGGACAAAAGCCTCCGCCGGAACGCTTTCGGGTCTTAAAGGCTTGCAGGATGCATCGCTCTTTGTTAAATGGATACCTTACCAGAAAACCATAGGAAAAGGAAAGCTTACCAGCTTCCTGGTGGGTGGTGTTACCTTACCCATGACAGATTATGTAATAGATTTTATGCCCTTATCTATTGGCAGCGGTTCGGTTAATTTTACCGGTCGCGCCATGCTGGATTATAATATTCACCGCATTACCGTAACAGGTTCTGCCGCCTATATCCGGCGCAATAATGTGAAGCTTGACAGAACCTCCTATTATGATACGGAGCTGCACCTCAGCAACGAAGTGGAGATGCCAGATGCCGCGCAGTACCAGTTACGCACAGGCTATAGAGGCAAATACCTGATTGCAGAAGCGCTGCTGACCAACTGGACCACCCTCGGCGGATTTGATATTACCCGTAACAACATGCCCTTCCCCAGCAATCGCATGAACGCCACATCGCTGGGCGTGCATGTAAAATATACGCTTCCCAAATTAACCAACCTCTCCCTGCTGGCCGGCGGCAGCACTGTGCTAAGTGGTAGAAACATGGGCCGGGCAAATGCTTTTAATGCGGGCGTGTTCTATGTGTTTTATGTATCTAAAAAAGCCAACGCAAAAAACTAAATCATGAAAAAAATATTTCTTTTCTTAAGCAGCCTGGCAGCAGTAGCCATACTGCTAAATCTATCCTGTTCTAAAAAAATTACCGAAAGAACGGCAGAGATTGCACCGCTCAATCCTTCTAACATTGACATCAACGCAGGCACATGGAAACCCATCCTACTAAGCGGTCCGTCAGAATTTCCTGTAGCCGCACCCGTGGCCACCGGTACGCCTGAGTATGTTGCCCAGGTGGCAGAAATAAAAAGCTGGCAGGCCAACATTACTTCGGAAGAACGCGACATGGTAAAGTACTGGAGCGCCGGTGCGGTATTGCGCTGGAATGAAATTCTGCGCGAGCTGGTAGCAAAACATAACCTGCCGCCCTACCAGAATGCAGACGGCACATACCCCATTCCCAGTGCAGCTAACCCCCTTGCCTACCCGCTTTTTCCGTTTTCAAATCCGCCCTACGCCGCACGCGCTTACGGGTATGTTGCAGCTGCACAATATGATGCACTGGTGGCGGCATGGTACTATAAAAAATTATACAATCGCCCCGCCGTATACAAAGTAGACGCTTCTATCAATGTACTGGTGCCTTTATCAGAGCTTCCCTCTTACCCTTCAGAAGATGCGGTGGTGGAAGGCGCTTCTGTTGAAATGCTAAAGCTGTTGTTCCCCGGCGACCAGGATTTTATCGCCCAAAAAGCAGAAGAGCACAAACGCTCAAGAATCATTGCAGGCGCCAATATCCGCAGTGAGCTGGAAGCGGGTGAAGCACTGGGCAAAATGGTGGCACAAAAATTTGTTACCCGCGCACGCGGAGACAGGGCCGGCGCTGCTGTAGGCACACAGGCTATCTGGACACAGCTAGAAAACGACTGTATTGCCAGGGGCGAAAAGCCCTGGATCAGTCTTGAAATACCAAAGCGTCCGCCCATGCTGCCTGTATTTGGAAAGGTAAAGGCTTTCTTGTTTGATTCTCTTACCTGCATTTCACTGCGCGCGGTACCACCACCTTCTACCGGTAGTGAACAAATGAAAAAAGAAACCCAGGAAATTTACGACCTGGTGCAAAACCCCAGCAGGCGCCAGATAGAAATTGTTCATTTTTGGGCCGACGGTGTAAATACATACACGCCGCCCGGGCATTGGGATGCAATTGCGGCTGACGACTTTATTGGTAAGAATTTCAGCGAGGTAAGATGGGCGCGTAATATGGCATTGTTGAACATGGCATTGATGGATGCGGCCATTGTTTGCTGGGAGACCAAGAATTTTTATTTCAATCCACGGCCATCACAAATGAATCCTGCTATCAAAACACTTACCGGCACACCCAATTTCCCTTCTTATATATCTGGCCATTCAACATTTAGCGGTGCAGCAGCTACCGTACTTGGCCATATCATTCCGGAAAGAGCAGCAGCCTATACAGCCATGGCCGCCGAAGCATCTATTTCACGCATGTACGGCGGTATACACTACCGCAGTGATTGTGAACAGGGTTTAATTGTAGGAAAGAACGTTGGCAATTTTGCAGTAGAACGCGCAAAGACAGACGGTGCAGAATAATTTAGAGAAAGCCCAGGCTGCATAAAGTACCGAAGCTTACTCCACATCATATGCATAAACAACAATGCCCCTCTTTCGAGGGGCATTGTTACTACATCCGTGCTTGTTTGTCAATTGCTCGTCTAATATTTAGAACCAACTTCCAATGTAGGCTTCATTTACCGGCTGATCTTTTAACTTCCTCCGTCTGCGGCTTACATCAATATTGTGTGCTATCCAGGCTACTACCATCAACGGCATAAACAGGAAGATCATTGGGGGTATACCCAGGAATGAAATCCATTTACCGCCAAACATTCTTCTCATGGGTCTTCTTAAGCGCTCAGCTATCAGGTACATACCGGGCACCATGAACAATGTCATAAAGAAGGCAAAGGCTAACCCGAAGATGATGGTCCAGCTAAGGGGTTTCCAAAACGCAACGTTATCACCGCCAAAGAAGATATGCGGGTTCAGTTCAGAAAACAGTGTTACGAAATTGATATTGAAACCCACTGCAATCGGAATGAAGGCCAGTATCGCTGCTACCGCGGTTAACAATACAGGTATGATACGGGTTTTACCTGCTTCAATCACCGCTTCTTTGGTTTTCATACCACGGCCACGCAGCTCATCCGTAAATTCAATTACAAGGATGCCGTTCTTCACCACTATACCTGCCAGGCCTACAATACCCAGGCCGGTCATCAGGCCGGATACTTCCATACCGGTGATGCTGAAACCAAGCAATACGCCAATGATGCTGAAGATGATTTCCGTAAGAATGATGACAGGTTTGCTGATAGAGTTAAACTGCCATACCAACACGCCCAGGATAATCATAAGGGCAATGGCCAGTGCTTTTCCAAGAAAGGCCACGGTTTCTGCCTGCTGCTCACCTTCACCGGTTTGTTTAATGGTAACACCATCCGCTTTCTTTTTAAAGTTGGCGATGTCTTTGGCAATCTCCACGTTTACACCGGTAGCGTTATAACCCTGCGTGGTTAACACGTTAGACCGAAGGGTAATCACCCTCTTCTGGTTCTTGCGTTTTACGCTGCCCAGTGTGCTGGTAGGCTCTACGGTTACCAGTGAGCTGATGGGAATATTTTTGATGGCACCGCCACTGGCAATATCCCTGAAAGAGATACGCATATTCAGCAGGTTGGTCAGGCTCTGGCGTTGCAGTTCATTATTGCGCAACTGTATTTTGTATTCATCCTTTCCTTCCTTAATCTTAGACACTTCTCTTCCAAACAGCGCGGTACGTACCTGCTGGCCTATCTGTGCGCTGGATACACCTTCTATCAACGCACGCTCACGGTTAACACTAAGCGTAATTTCAGGGTTGGTGAGATCCACGTCCATTTTCAATTCTTCCACCCCGGGTACCTGTATAGAATCAAGATAATTCTTAAGGTTGCTGGCGGTTTTTATCAGTGCATCAAAATCCTCACTCGCTATTTCAATATTCACCGGCGGGTCTGTGGGCGGACCGCCACTTTCCTGGTCAACACTGATCTCACTACCCGGTATACCGGTCATTACGGCCCTGATTTTATCAAGGTAAGGGCGGGTGGATACGCCATCACGTTTTTCATATTCTACAAATGATACCTGCACACGACCCAGCTCGCTGCGCGTACTGCGGTCTCCTGATGCAGGGTCACTGGCGCCAATGGCCACGTTACTGATAACACTTTCTACCAGCGGATTGTGCTTTCCGTTTTCTGTACCCAGTACCTTGTTTACCCTTGCTTCCAGCATGCGGGTAATAGAATCTGTATATTCTACATTGGTACCTACGGGCAATTTCAGGTAAACATATATCTGGTTAGGATCCGCTTTGGGGAAGAACACAACACCCACGCGGCCCATATTAATAGAAGCAACAAATATGACAAAAGAAAGAATCAGCAAACCAAAAGTGCCAAGCAAGAGGCCCACCGGTCTCCAGCCGTTGAGGGCCCATCTCAATAAGCTTTCATAATGCCCCATGATCCAGGGAAGCGCGCGGTGCTGAAAACCATGTATGGCATCTTCCAGCACATAGCGGTTGAGCAATACCATCAGCATAAAGAAGATCAGGAAATTACCAAGAAAGGTAGCGCCTGCAAGGTCAAGTAAGATACCTGCGCCAATCGGTATCCAGAAAGATGGCTTCCTGAAAATGGCGTTCTTGGGTTCCTTTACCCCTTCCGGGTGGTTCATGAAATCTACCGCAAACACGGGGTTCATGATAAAGGCCACAATCAATGAC
>DATJGC010000402.1:0-3162 GCA_035495345.1 Chitinophagaceae bacterium
ATTGGTGGGCGGTTCTACCCGTATACCCAAGGTGCAGGAAATAGTAGAAAAATTCTTTGGCAAGAAGCCTAATAAGGGTGTTAACCCGGATGAAGTGGTAGCCGTAGGTGCGGCCATACAGGGTGCGGTACTCACTGGTGAAGTAAAAGATGTGTTGCTGCTTGATGTAACCCCGCTGTCACTTGGTATTGAAACACAGGGTGGCGTTATGACAAGGTTGATTGAAAGCAATACCACCATACCTACCAAGAAGTCTGAAGTGTTCTCTACCGCCAGCGATAACCAGCCGGGTGTACAGATACATGTATTGCAGGGAGAAAGGCCGATGTCTAGCCAGAACAAGAGCCTGGGTATGTTTAACCTGGATGGTATACCACCCGCTCCGCGTGGTGTTCCGCAGATTGAAGTAATTTTTGATATTGATGCCAACGGTATCTTACACGTTACCGCCAAAGACAAAGGCACCGGTAAAGAACAGAAGATCAGGATTGAAGCCGGTAGCGGTCTTAGCAAAGAAGAAGTAGAAAAGATGAAGAATGAGGCCCGTGCCAATGAAGCATCTGACAAGGCAGAACGTGAAAAGGTAGACAAGGTGAATGCCGCCGACAGCCTTATCTTCCAGACAGAGAAACAATTGAAAGAATTTGGCGATAAAGTACCCGCTGATAAGAAAGCGCCCATTGAAGCTGCGCTGGCACAGTTGAAGGAAGCCCATAAGAGCAGAGACGTGGCCGCTATTGATGCAGCTACCGAAAAAATGAATACTGCCTGGACTGCCGCCAGTGAAGACATGTACAAAGCCAGCCAGGGTGCAGGTGCACAGCAACCCGGTGCAGATGGTGCAGGCGCCGGTGGCCCGCAATCAAATGCAGGTAACAGCGGTGAAAATGTAACCGATGCAGAATTTGAAGAAGTAAAATAAGCCATTGCCTGTAACGGGCTAACGGGTAAGCATAACCGTTAATAATATAAAAAAAGGTCTGCGTGTTTGCGCAGGCCTTTTTTTGTAGCGCAGGTGCTGGAATAGTGAGGTGGTAGATCTCGCAGGTTTAATTGAACGGCAATACTGTAACTATCATCATTTCCACCGTTGCATAAAACTCGAATCTTATCTATTTTGATCTTTCCCGTTTTAGTTGTACATTTGCAGCGTCAATTTGAGCTAAGAGCTAGCGTACGTACTACTACAGGGTGATAAAAGCTTGACCATTACTTCTTACTAACGATTCTTAGGTGTTTTCTTCCCGTAGCTCAAAGATTATTTAAACAACAAAAAACAAATGTTATGAACAGTAATGTCATGCCTTCCCGTGTGCGGATGGAACCCAATTTATTACAGCAATTAACTGCAGAAGTAAAAGAAACGGTTGACGCATTGCCGACAACAGCGGCAGTAAAGCAGTCTTCTTTTAAAGCCATTGATTTGTGGAACATACAAAGAAGGGGTCGCTTTACCAACAGTGGAACAAGAAGAAAGAAAAACGCATTTATATCGTTAACACATGTTGCATTCTAAAAAGCGTCTTCTTAGCTACCAATAATGAACACCGGCACTTGCAGTGACCGGTGTTTTTATTTTATAGATGGCGGGTTGTTGAATAGATGGATGGCAGCCTGCGGCCAGCAGCGCTTGCTCGCACATGTGTTTGATAATCGTGCTTACACAAATTTCTCCGGCAGGGTAGAGAGTGAGAAACGCAGGCCCAGCAGCAATGCTTTTAGCAAACCAAAACGCCTTGCTTCCGATTTTAAAATGGTAAATACCGGCTTGCCCGCACGCAAAGCCTTCAGGTATCCGATAGAATTACCACCGCCCGGGATCTCCGTAATTTTATATAGAATAAACCTTCTTCTCATTTCTTAGGGTACTGCAATATTTTACTATGCTGCCATAAAACTACTACTGGATTAATTTTAGGCGAAAACACTTAGACGAAACTAGCATTTAAAACGATGAATGTCCGCCGAATAGCTTTTAATGGAGTGGTAAAAAAGGCTTATAAGACAAAACTCCCGGCCCATTAACGAGGCGGGAGCTTTACAATGCTTAAATTATTAGTAACGAGCGAGTTAACTTACATAATGTCCATTCCCTTTACAAAGGCCGTGCACTGGAAGGGTAGAATCAGCGTCAGCCACTCCCAGTGTAAAGCAATGGCAGCAATCAGCGCCGCTGTTGATGCAAAAAACAGTAACCACCAGAGACCGGTATTTTTTTTCTGTGTTTCCATGCTATCCGAATTATTTTTTGCGAAAATAAGGTAAAAATATAAAAATCAAAGCATTCTGTTGCAACGGAGTAATTGCATCGTGTAAAAATTACGCAACAGGGGTTTTTATCCTATTTTCGCCCTTCTCAAATTAATAAGTGATGAAACTCCACTTTTATGTTCGTTTTCATACAAAGACCGGTCAGTCTTTACATGTTTCAGGCAATTTACCTGCACTGGGGAACGACAATATAGCCGAAGCGCCCATGATGAGCTGGCTCAACAATGATTTCTGGCAGCTTACCGTGGAGGTAGAGAACAGCCTGCTCACCAGTCTCCGGTACAAATATATCCTGAGCTATGCAGACGGCTTTAAAGTAGTAGAATGGAGCAACGACAAAGAAATCAGCACCAGCGGCGCAGGGGTTGATGAGATACAGCTGGTAGACCGCTGGAACTATGCCGGCGATTTTGAAAATGCTTTTTATACAGACCCCTTTCAGCAAAGCCTGCTCAAGGAAAACGAAACACGTTTTAAGGCAAAAACACCCAAGGTCTTCAACCATATCTTTAAAGTAAAGGCACCCTTGCTGAAAAAGAATGAAGTGGTTTGCCTTTGCGGCGGCGGTCATGCCCTGGGCGATTGGAACCCAGACCAGGCACTGCTCATGGCAAGGGAAGGCAACTGGTCGGTAGTGCGCGTAAACATTCCCAAAGAATCTTTTCCGCTCTTCTACAAATACGGCGTATACAATATCAAGGAGAAAAAATTTGTACGCTATGAAGACGGCGAGAACCGTTTTTTATTTGGCGATGCTGTTAACAAAATAACCATCCTGCACGATGGATTTGTTCAGTTGCCCAACAATACCTGGCGTGGTACCGGTGTAGCCGTTCCTGTATTCAGCCTTCGCAGCAAGAATGGTTTTGGCACCGGGGAATTTCTGGATAT
>DATJGC010000403.1:0-9642 GCA_035495345.1 Chitinophagaceae bacterium
GTTTGTTTACGCCGGGCGTTTTACTGAAGAGCGGCACCTATCTTCCATCGGATCAATTTTTAACCGACATGATCCGGGCCAACCGCAGTGAAGGCCTAAAAGGCGAAGTTTTCTTTTTTTATGAGGGCGTCAAAGACAAGAACTTCTTTTTTGCTACTCAGTATCCTTATATTAAATAACCACGCATACTAACCAGCCGACTATGATAAGAATGGGTTTATTCACCTGCCTTTGCCTGCTGATGATGAAGGGCGTTGCACAGAAACTGACAGATAAAGTGGACGTGTTTATGGGCACCGGCGGCCATGGGCACGTTTATCCGGGTGCAACGGTGCCCTTTGGTATGGTGCAGCTAAGCCCCGATAACGGCAGGGAGGGTTGGGATTGGAGCAGCGGGTATCATTACAGCAGTGACAGTATCGCCGGTTTTTCACATACTCATCTCAGTGGTACAGGTATTGGAGACTGGTGTGATATTTCGGTAATGCCTACACTGAACTCCAACGCAGACGTACGTACTGCTTTTTCTCACCAGAATGAATCAGGAAGGCCTGGCTATTATAAAGTACAGCTGAATAACGGCATTGTCTGTGAAATGACGGCCACTGAACGTGTAGGCTTCCATCGTTATTTTTTTCCCGGCAACAACGCCTGGTTACACTTTAACATGGGCTTCCATATTAACTGGGATAAACCTACAGATGGTTTTTTACAATTACTGAACGATAGCACACTGCTGGGCTACCGGTTTTCTACCGGTTGGGCCAAAAATCAGCGCGTGTTTTTTGCAGCCAGGTTTTCAGCACCGGTGCTGCATAAAGTATTGAATGATTCAATGGAACTTCGTACTGCAAAAGGAGCCGACGCAAATGCAACTCTGCAATTTAGTCTCCAGGGCAAGCCATTGGTGGTTAGGGTTGCATTGAGCAGCGTAAGCACCGCCAAAGCATTACAGGAATTGGATAACAGCAGAAATCTCAACTTTGACACAGTGCAAAACCGTGCAGATCAGCTTTGGGAAAAAGAACTGGAGAAAATAACTATCACCGCCCCGCCTTCACTCGAAAAAAAATTTTACACTTCCCTTTACCGCACCTGCCTGGCCCCGGTAGTCTATTCAGATGCTGATGGACAGTACCGTAACCAGGATGGCGTTGTTCACAGAAGTAAAGGAACAAAATACACGGTGTTTTCTTTATGGGATACCTTCCGCGCAGCGCATCCGCTGTTTACATTAACGCAGCCTGATCGTGTAAAAGATATGTTGAACAGCCTGCTGTCTTTTTACAACAACAATGGGCTGTTGCCAGTCTGGGATTTGAGCACATGGGAAACCAATACCATGACCGGGTACCATTCAATTCCGGTGCTGGCAGATGCTATTCTGAAAGGAGTGAAGGGGATCGATGTAACAACGGCTTATAGCGACATGTTAAAAAGTGCTTACCAGCAACAGCGCGGTGTGCAGGATTATATTCGCTTTGGCTATTTACCACAGGATAAGCACGGCTGGAGTGTAACCATCACACTTGAATATGCATTTGACGACTGGTGTATTGCACAGGTGGCAAAAAAATTAGGCAAGACAAATGATTATAAAACGTTCATGCAAAGAAGCCAAAGTTATCAGCGACTTTTTGATCCTCTTACAGGGTTTATGAGGGCGAAAGACAGCAGCGGTAAATTTATTGAGCCGTTTGACCCCTTGCGTTCAGAACACGGATTTGACGGGCAATATATTGAAGGCAATGCCTGGCAGCATTCTTTTTTTGTACCCCATGACATTGCAGGTCTTGCAAAGCTCTATGGCGGAAAAGATAGCCTGTTAGCAAAATTAGATAAGATGTTTTCCAGTACTTCAGAATTGCATGGCGACAATGTATCCGGCGATATTACCGGGTTGATTGGACAATATGCGCATGGCAATGAACCAAGCCACCATATCATTTACATGTATACAGTATTGGGTCATCCTGAAAAAGCCGCTGCACAGATAAAAATTGTGGTGGATAGTATGTACAAGCCAGGGCCGGATGGCCTCAGCGGCAATGATGATTGCGGCCAGATGAGTGCATGGCTGGTATGGACTTCTTTGGGGATGTACCCCCTGAACCCTGCCAGCGGAGTGTATGTTTTTGGTTACCCGCTGATAGAAAACGCTACCCTGCAATTACCCAACGGACAGACATTATCAATTATCACCCATCGTCAAAAAACAAACAGCCCTGCAGGTATACAAAAGGTTGTATTGAATGGGCAAAAATTAAGCGGCTTTGTGAAACATACAGACTTGTTGAAAGGAGGGAAGCTGGAATATTTTATTACCGGAGACTGGTAAAATTAATTTGATTTATTTAATAAGCATTGCGGTGAAGGCTTTCAACGATTTGCATCAGCAAACGCTTTATGTAGATAATAGTTTTTTACGGCAGTGCGTCCGGTAAATGCTTCTGGTTTTGTGCGCGAGACAATTATTGAAAACATACTTACTCTTAATAAAAAAGGGCGGCTACTTGCCACCCCTTTTCTTATTGCTCAACGAACCCTAATTACCAACCTGTGTTTTGTGTTAGTGCTGCCACTTTATCTCTCTCTCCCTGTGGAATGGGTAATAATATATGCTGATTGGCATTGAATATCCGCTGTTCTCTTTTCAAACGCAGTGCGTCTGCATTAGGCCAGCTAACCGGTACAAAATAGGTGGGGTCAAATACCGGGGCAGGTGCCGGATTAATAAATTCTAACCCAACGCCTGCTGTCAGCTTCATAGGTGAATTAGCCTCGCCATACAATTGCAGTGACATTACCTTTTGTGCATAGGCGCCATTGTCCCAGCGGCGCATGTCGGGTAAGTGCAACCCTTCATTGGCAAGTTCAACCATTTTTTCACGGCGTACCAGTTGTTTGAGTTTATTGGCATCTGCTGCTACATCCGAAGCAACGTTTGGCATGCCAGCACGTGATCTTACTTTATTAAGAGAAGCAATAACGGTGGAGGCAGGTGATCCTTTTTCTAAGTGCGCTTCTGCATTAATAAGCAGGATTTCTGCAAAACGCATGTATATCCATCCCACTTTATACAAGTTACCGGCTGTTCCGTTAACATCCCTGTCCTGGCAATACTTACGCCAGAGGTTGCCTAAACCATTTAAGCGGGGGCCAAATATATTGGCGCTGTCCTGGTTGGTTGTAGTAGAGGGAAAAGTAATGGCCTTTGAGCTGGGGTTGTAGCTTGCCAGGAATTTATCGTAAAAATCAAAAACAATACTGGTAAAGCCCTGTACCACCACGGTGTCACCCGGTACAATTACCGTTTGGGCCATGCGCGGATCCCTGTTCTGGTTGGGGCGTGCAGGGTTATACAATGGAGAGACCGCTATATTCTTACCGTCGGTGCATTCAAACAAATCAACCAGAAACTGTGAGGGGAAATGGCTCGACTGTCCACCATTGTTGCGCGAGCCCTGTACCAGTTGAATGTATGTGTAAGATCCGGGATCAGCATCGCCGTATGGATACCAGAACATGATCTCGTTGGCGGTATTTGTTTTTTGTCCTGCCAGGCGAAATAAATTCTGGTAAACGGGGTTCAATCCATAAGGTCCGTTCGCAATAATATTATCGGTAACCGTGGCTGCATAGGAATAGTTTTTATCCAGCATGGCCAGCCTGGCAGCAACGCCCAGGGCAACACCCTTGCTTACTCGGCCCTGCTGCGCGGGTAACCAGTCCAGATCAGCCGCCGCCGATTCAAGTTCAGGCAGTAATGCCTGGATAATTGCTGATTTGTTGTCTCTTTTAAAACTGTAAATCTCATCAGACGAAGCAGGCGGAGCAGTAAAGTAGGGCACATCACCATAAAGGGAAATCAGGTACCAGTACGCCAGCGCGCGTAATACTTTGGCTTCTGCAATTACGCGATTGTATTCGGTGGGTTCCATTACCGATTTTGCTTTTGTCATATAAAAAAGCAGGTTGTTGGTGCGCTGAACCACCTGGTAAAAGCCAGCCCATAATTCTGCCACCGTGCCATTGCTGGCATCGTAACTGCCCGAGCCAATGGTGCCCGATAAGGCTCTTTCCATCCCAAGTTCAGTAAACAAATCCATCTTGGCATAGTAGGTTGTAGGGTTGTTGAAACCGGGACTGAGCGTGCGTGCGCCGATTGCATTGTAGACACCGGTTAGTGCGTCCTGTACCTGTTGCGCATTGCTATAGAAATCACGCTGGGAAACGGCCGACAGCGGGCTGCGATCCAGGTATTTTTTACAGGAAACATTGCCCGCAATGAATAGCATCATTGCGCAGCATATATAGACAAATTTATTTTTCATGATCATTCAATTTTAGCGTAAGTAATCAGAAACGGAGATTAACACCTGCGGTGTATGTTTTCATGATGGGATAAAATGATCCGTTGGTATTATTCGGCTCTGGATCAAACCCGGGTTCGTAATTGGAAACGGTAAAAGGATTAACAACGTTGATGTATATGCGCAGTTGCTGAATTCCCATACGGTCAGACAATCGCTTACCGAGAGTATACCCCAGCGTGATATGTTTTACGCGCATAAAGGCACCGTTGCGCAGCCAGAAATCTGAAGAGATATAGTTGCCATTGCCACCGGAATAAAGCCTGGGATATTTGCCGCCACCCTTTGCTGAGGTCCAGCGGTCAAGCGCCGTAGTGAGACCAGAAGCAATCCAGTTGCCCGCATTAAAAGGCTCTACACCCACGCCGGATATATAGTTATCCCTTTTTGCTACCCCAAACAAAAACACGTTCAGGTCAAAACCCTTGTAATCTGCATTGAGGTTAAAGCTGTATTCATACCGAGGAAAATTATTGCCTATCAGCACCCGGTCTTTTGCGTTGAGTGTATCATTGCCATCATTGTCCAGATAGCGAATGTCTCCAGGGCCTGTGGTGCGTGTGCCGTTGAAGGGCTTCGCCACATTATCGCCCGCCTGGTATAAGCCGCCGGTACGGTAGAGATAATAAGAACGAACGGAATAACCTTGCCGTGACACCTGGTTGCCCTGTACAATATCAAGTCCCCTGGTATCGGTTACCTTGTTTACCACATCAGAAATGTTGCCGGTGAGGCTGTAATTGAGCTTGCTGATATTGTTGCGGTAAGTAGCTGAAAATTCCCATCCCTTATTTATCATAGAGGCGGCATTAGCGGGAATGGTTGAACTTCCGGCATACCCCAGCGCATTGGCCACCGGGAAGTCTATAAGCATGTCGGTGATCTTCTTTTGATAATAATCAAAAGTGATATTGAGTTTGTTTTTTAACAAGGTAAGGTCCAGCCCCACATCACTTTGCGCTGAACTTTCCCAGCTGATAGATTCATTGGGTATATTATTAAGCGAAGAGCCGGGCGTAAGTACACCGTTGAAATAGTAGGCGGTTCCGCCATTCAGGGAGGCGACAAACGGGTAATTGCCTCCCACTTCCTGGTTGCCCAGTTTGCCGTAAGAAGCGCGCAGCTTTGCATAATTAATAAAGCTGATTTTTTCCATGAACTTTTCCTTGCTGATGACCCAACCGGCAGACGCACCTGGGAAGAATCCCCATTGTTTGTCCAGCAGCTGGCTAAACCTTGAAGAACCATCGTAACGGCCGGTAAGTTCCAGCAGGTATTTCTGACGGTAGCTATAATTAAACCTTCCAAAAAAACCTGCCAGTGAATAATCCGTAGCAGAACCACTAACGCTCGGCTGCTGTGCTGAGGTGGCAAGGTTCAGGTAAGGACGGCTGGGATCCTGCAACCCTGCTTTTGAAGCGCCCACAGAAGTAAACGTGTTATCTAAGCCCTGGAAGCCACCCTGCAGTTTAAACTGGTGAATGTCTTTAATACTGTAAGAATAGGTTCCTGAAACATAATACTGGTTGGTGATGCTGCGGTTGTTACTGTAGCTGAGGGTTGAATCACCAATGACACGGTCAAACAGGTAGGTACTGGTAGCCGGATTGGGATTGTAAGAATTATAAGTGCCCCTGGCAACATAAGCTTCCGTATAAGATGCGCGGTTGTTATAAGATGCGTCCAGTATAAAGTTTTTAAATAGTTCCGCATTCAGTGCAAAACGTATTGAAATGGTAGGGGTTTGCGCCTTGTTGAGGCCTGATGCCTCTGCAGCACCTACAGGGTTTATCCTGTTAGACTGGCCCGCATCGCCGTACAGGCCATCTCCAAACTTGCCCGGAAAATTCCTGGCCATTGAGATACCTCTTTGCACGATTTCGTTGGGCGACATTCCAGCAGGCTGAATATTGGTAGCGTTGGTGTAAAACAGGTCAGTGATAAATTTTATGCGGTTGGTCACTTTAACATCACTGTTGATACGGAGATCATATTTCTTAAAACTGTTGTTAACGATGATACCCTGTTGCTGCAGGTAAGTACCAGACGCCAGGAAACTCACTTTGTCTGAGCCGCCATTCACTATCAGGTTATGGTTCTGCATGATACCATTGTTTTGAAAGATCAGGTCTTTCCAGTCTGTATTAAAAACAGTAAGGTTATTAGCCGGTGTGCTTTTATACAGATCAATCAATGCCTGCGGATAAGGCAAAACGGTTGAGCCCGTATTGGATACAGCCTCGTTATTGAGCACCATATTATCAACGGCTGACAACAGTTCAGGAAAATTGGTGGGTGTTTGTTTGGAGACAAAGCTGTTAAATGAAATAGAAGTTTTACCGGCTTGCCCTCTTTTTGTTTTTATCAATATAACACCGTTGGTACCGCGTACGCCGTAAACGGCTGTGGAAGCGGCATCTTTAAGAACGGTGATATTGTCTATCACGTTTGGATCAATATCATTGATGCTTACTCCTTCTACACCGTCTATAATAATAAGCGGCGCAGTGCTGCCTGTGATGGATCCTATTCCGCGGATGGTAATATTACCTCCATCAGCGCCGGGCTGACCAGAGCCCTGCTGAACAACTACGCCAGGGGCGAACCCCTGCAAGGCCATACTGGTAGAAGCAAGCGGGCGCTTTGTAAGCTGATCTCCTTTTACTACGGTTACCGCGCCAGTTAAAGCAGATCTTCGCTGCTGGCCGTAACCTACTACAATTACTTCTCCGAGGTCTCCGGTTGACCGGTCCATTACAACTTCCAGTCGACCGCCTGTAGCTGCTGCTTCTTTGGCTACAAAACCAGCAGAGGTGAACAGCAACTGCTGCCCCTTCTCTGCCTTCAGCGAAAATTCTCCATTTGAATTGGTGACAGTGGTAGTATTTGTTGCTTTTACCACTACCGTAACACCTTCTATACCGTTACCTTTATCATCGGTAACCCTGCCCGCTACTTTGCCTGTTTGTGCATACGTATTGCCCATAACCAGGTAAAGAAACAAGCACAACAAGATTGCTTTGTTCTTCATAACAGTTGTTTTAGTGATGCCTTATTTAGATTTATAATAGCCCTGATGGTTAACCGCGCGTTCAAATGGATGCAATGTGTTGTCAAATAAAACCGCCAACTCCGCCCGGGTAATATGCCTTAACGGGTCAAAGCCGGTGAGCCCCCATTCTTTCCATTTAGCGTCAATGTTATTTGTTGCCAATGCCGGTTGTTTGAATGCAGCGGTATGGGCAGCCTTATAGACAAGCCCAATCAAATCAATTGCCTGCTGAATAGATAGCCATTCACCCGTTATAGGATAATTGCCTTTTTGAAATGTTTGTACGTCTTTGAGCAATGTCTTTACGCTAACAAGCGAGTCAGGATAGAACCAGGTCTGGTTGGCCCATTTGTAAGGGATGCCGGTTCCCTTTAACAGGCCGGTGGCACCTATTTTCTGTATGGCTTCAAAACGGGGATCATTTGGTTGTACATCAACATAGGGCATGATGTAGGCTTTTGCCTTTAATAGCGCAGACTGCACTGAACGCACAGCCACCTGCGCGGGATGAACATTTTGCTTGCTGCTTAAAGCTGCCAGGGTGCCGGCCGCCTGTCCGGTTAGTAACACGCAGGGCTGCAGCCTTGTAGTGCCATTGACTACATTGCTTACTGATATGCCTTTTTCTGCTATGATCAGGTTGCTGACCTGTTGCGTAATTAGTGCTCCCAGCGGAACATTAAACGAAGGGATAGGATAAAATGCGAGATGCTGGGGAGCGCGTTGGTTTTTTTTATGATGATGATCGATGGGGTAATCGCCAACTGCAATGCCGGTCCGGTATAAGGGGTCGCCATAAGAGAAAGGTGTTGCAATATGACCCATGGTCATCCTTACAAGGCCTTTAACCCTTCTTCCTTCGCGGTAGTAAGGTATCAGGGCGAGTTTGTCGGCTGTTGGAAATTCGTCATCAGCCAGTCCAAGGTTTTTAAAACCCAGTTCTTGTTGAATGAAGTATATGAAACGCAGGGTGGTTTGTTTGGCTTTTTCAAGTGCAGCTTTCCGTTGCGTAGCTGTTAACTCAATAATATCAAGGTAGGTATCGTTACCATAGTTGGGCCAGTTGATCATGTATTTATTATGGGGAAGCCGGCCATAATCAAGCATTTTTTTTGCGTCTACGGTAGGCCCTTTTCTTGTGAGGTCTTTATAGTAATTGGTACAGGCACCGTCAAACTCAGCAGGGTTGTACTGGAGCGGTTTTGGAATAGATTGGTCAAACCCATAGTCTTTTAATATGGCTACATAGGTGAGGTCCTGCACAATCTTGTTGGATGCCTTTATGCCCACCGTTTCTCCGGTTAATGAACCGGCTTCCATACCTACGTCATATGAAACGCCGGCCGCTTTTATAACGTCACCCAAATCAGTAGCATCAATAAAGACAGTTGCTTTAACGTTAAGTGTTGCACCGGTTTTATCATTGACAAACTTTGCGGAAATGATCCTTTGGCCTTCCTTCACCACTGATTGAAAGCTGTAATTGAAGAGCAGCTTCAGCGAAGGTTCATTGGCTGCCATCGATTTAAAAATGCTGTCGGCAACATGCGGTTCAAATAAGGTGTTGCTTACCCAGCCGGTCTCTACTCCTTTTGGGCCGCCGTAGACTTTGTACAAACCTTCCCTGAATTCCGCCCACAAACCCGAAGCCAGCTGGTGGTTACCATCAATAGCAGAAACGCCTGCAGACGAAATCATGCCTCCTAACCAGGGTCCGCCTTCCACAATCATAGTTTGTTCGCCCATCCTGGCGCTTTGTATACCGGCAGCGGTACCGCCCGTTCCTCCACCAATCACCAACACCTGGGTAGAGGCTGTTTCCTGCGCAAGCGTTGGTGCAAGGTTAAGGGAGAGGAATAGAAAAAGTGCAATTCGTAGCATTGGGTTGCAGGCAATTGTTTTGAGTAATTAACTGAGCGGTGGTTTTTCTTTTCTAAAGTTTTAACCGGGGGTTTGTTCCAGCGTTTTCCAAACCTGGTATAAGGCGCGTGGGATATGAAAACAACCCTTCCATTTGCCGCCTTTCAGGGGCAGCAGTACTTCTCCCTGCCGGTTCAGGTATCCGAACCACTCACCAAATTGAGGGTCCCTGAAGCGGTCCCAGGTGTAAGCGTGTACCTTTTCAAACCATTGACGGCAATAATCATCGCCGGTTAGTTTATAGCCTTTGGCCAGCGCCACCAGTGTTTCTACATGCACCCACCACAGTTTTTGATC
>DATJGC010000404.1:0-4701 GCA_035495345.1 Chitinophagaceae bacterium
TGCCGGATGGGGCCTGGGACAATAGCTGGGGCACCCGCAACTATAAATGGACTTACTGGGGAAGCAGAACCACCGATGGTTGCCAGGCAGGCTATGCTTTGTTACAACAGCGCGATCCGCGTTTTTATACTGTGGCCATGCGTAACCTTCAATTGATGAAGGCTTGCACGCATGAAGGGTTGTTGCAGGGTGGCCCGCACCTAAACACCCATCATATTACGCCCAATGTGCACCATACGTTTTGTCATATGAAGGGGCTTGCCAATGTACTTAACAATGCCGCAGCTATAGGCGAAGCACCAGCAGGCAAGGCTTTGTTGCCAAGGGATAGTGCCACCGGGCTGCGTTTTTTCAGCGATGTGCAGACCTGGCTATTCTCGATGGGTGACTGGCGGGCTACGGTAACGGGGTACGACCGCAACTATAAAGACTTCAGCAACGGCCACGCCAGCGGCGGAACGCTCAGCATGCTCTGGCATGAAAAAACGGGGCCGATACTGGTAGCCAGCATGAACGAATACCAGTTGTATGAAAAGGACAATATGCCTGTTGATGATGATCCTTTTTCCATGCCGCTGACAGTGCAACTGCAATGCAGGCTGGGCAAGGAAGTCTTTGCCAGCTGCAGCGACCTGGGTGCAACCATAGAAGTAAAGGAAGCTAATAATCAGCTATGGGTAAACGTTAGTGGACGGTTGGTGAATGCCCGGCAGCAGGATCCGCCAACAGGTGCGTTGCCCTACCAGTTCACCTACATTTGCAGCAATGACCGGTGGGAGATACATTACGATTGCCAGGCGGCAGCGCAGTCAGGCGACGTGCGTATGATAATACCGCTGGTTTGTCGTTCTACAGAGCGGGTAACCATTACCGGTAGCAGCGTTAGGATAGAAAAAGGGAAGGGGAAAGTGCAGGTAGATGCCAACCAGCCGCTCATTGCATTGCCCACCAAGGGCGGAAGAATTTTTAACCATGTGCCGGGCATGGAAGCCGTTCCATTGGCATTGAAACAGGCCAGCGGCAAGATTACGATAAGGGTCATTTAATTTTTATTGATCATAAAGAACCAGCATGGAAAAGATTCAATGGGGCATCATCGGTTGTGGAGATGTAACAGAAGTAAAAAGCGGGCCGGCCTTTAATAAGGTGCCTGATTCTATGCTGCAGGCAGTGATGCGGCGTGATGCTGCAAAGGCGGCTGATTATGCAAAGCGCCATGGCGTGCCGTGCTGGTACGCAGATGCGCAGGCGCTCATTGATGACCCGCAGGTAAATGCCATTTATGTTGCCACGCCACCAGACACGCATGAAATGTATACCCTGCAGGCATTACAGGCCGGCAAACCGGTATATGTAGAAAAGCCGATGAGCACCAATAGTGCCTCCGCCAAAAAGATGTGGCAGGCTGCGGAAGACATTGGTATTGCATTAGCGGTGGCTCATTACCGTAAGGAACAACCGCGCTTCAAAAAAATAAAAGCGTTGCTGCTGGCACAATCCATTGGCAACGTGCGGATGGTGAACCTGCAGCTCAGGCAGTCGCCCTCAGCGGCCCTGCTGGCAAACCCGGCTGCGGTTTGGCGGGTAGACCCGGCCATTGCAGGAGGCGGATTGTTTCATGACTTATCTCCGCACCAGCTGGATCTTTTGCAATACTTTTTTGGCCCGCCGGTAAAAGCAGAAGGCTTTGCGCTAAACCAATCGGGCTTATACGCCGCGCCTGATTTTGTGAGCGGCCGTTTATTATTTGCAAATAATATCGCCTGTATTGCCACCTGGTGTTTCGCGGGGGCAAAGAACGAAGATGAAGACCTGGTAGAAATTATTGGCAATGAAGGCAGCATTCGTTTTGCTACTTTCAGCTCGCATCATTTTACGCTCACGCGGCGGGGGGTGGCCAAAACATTTTCTTTTGATGAATTGGCGCATGTGCAGCAGCCGATGATTGCGGCGGTGGTACAATATTTTCTCGGCCGGGGGCCGAATCCATCCAGCGCAGCCGATGCGGTAGTAACCATGGAAATTATTGATGCGTTCACCATGCAGCAGGCATGGTAGGCGGCATCGGAGATTGAACTATTTACTACTACTAACATACAGGCGTAATGAAGATAGCAGCAGACAAGTGGAAACATTTTTATGTGGGCATAGCAATGGGCGTGGTGCTGCAGGGCGCCGCGAGTTGGCTGTTACCGGGCCGGCTTTACCTGGCCACCACGCTGGCATTTGTTGTGGTGGTGGGCATCAGTTATGGTTTTGAATTGTTTTCAAAGTTTACCGGCAAGGGCCATTACGAGGTGATGGATGCGGTAGCGGCCATCATCGGCGGTGTTATAGGGATGGCGGGCGCATGGGGACTGCTGCTGCTGGGGCATGGGTAAGGGGAATATTGAAGTGCTTCGTTAAATGTAGGATATATAGTATTAATGTAAAAGTCGGTAAGAACCCGGTTTACAAATTGAATACGATAACATGATTCAATTGATTCTTCCTACATAAAGTTGCGCAAGGGGAAATACCAAATCCCAGTCTTTACCCCAAACGAGGTTGCCGTGCTCCACCTTAAAGCTTTTAAACTTAGATTCAGACTTATACTTTTTCATATACTTAGGAGTTGACTCAGCATTTAAAAAACCAGCAAAATCTACTGTCTGTTTATGCCCGTCTGAAAAAGTAACGAGTAATACATAGTCGTGAAGAAATGTAGCGTTATTTATAATTGCATCCTTATACACAATTCTCTTATTTTTAAGCCTTAATTTACTACTTTTTGATGACTGCCTTGTTTGCTTCTTGGGATGTATAGTATTTTTAACATCAGCCTTCTTTTTTACCGCAACTTTCTTTGCTGTTTTTTTAGCTGGCTTTGCCTTAGCAGCCTTTTTTGTAAGCTTTTTAAATCTTGTCAATTTTTTCAAATTTAGGTTTCTTCTTCTCTACAAATACGATATCCCATTTCTTTAAAATCTGCTCCCGATAATTGTCCACGAAATCCTGAATATCTCTTTTTTGACTGGCTGTAAACTTCTTTTTTTCCTCTTTAAGATCGGTCCAGGTGGCCCCCGCAACCTCCAAAAACTCAACTTTTATTTTGACCGATCCTTTGGTAACATGCACATGGGGCGGCAGGTGCTCATTCGAGTAAAGGAAAAAAATGAATCCCTTGTACTCGTAAAGTTTCGGCATGATTCAAAGATAAATCTTTTGCTGAAGCCCCCTAAATCCTCCAATGTAATTTCTATTGGCATGTGGCCATTTTTTTAATTCGTTACAATATATTTTATCGTCGATAGCGCCTCAGCGAAATGAATTGATATCTGTAAGAGTAAGAGACGGATGGGGATTAGCGCAAAAACTCGTTTGTGCGTTTGGTGCAATATTGAGGCCGATAACAGGCTAATGTGAAAATTCGCGGGGTGGTAAATTTACAAAACACAAGCAAGCGGAAGGGAGCAAAGCAGGAAGGGAGCGGAATAACAGGGTGCCGAAGCCGATAGGCCACGGGGGATTGGCACAGAAACGACTTTGCTTTGTATTAACCAATATATCGCAAACGAATCAATGTGCGATTTTTAAAGAATCTTCAATGGCGCGAATCTTATTCTGAATATCTGTTTCGTATTTTTCTCGGTGTTGCGTGTCTTGCCTTCTTATTGAGTCTTGTTTTGTTTTTTCATGAGTGCTTTGGGCCTCTTGAGCATCTTCCTTCCTACAAGATTTTATTTGAAGCCCCAATAAAACCAGCGCTATTATGCCAGAAAAGAATGCATTTATTATGGCTGTTCTATTGGCCCAAAATGATATTCTGTATGTTTTTTCCTCTCTAATTAACTTCTTCCCTTTTTCTTTTAACTGGATATTGAAAGGTGCATCATCCAACATCTTTAATTGATCTTCTACTGGCCTGTTTTCAAAGCTATATTGCGGGGTTGGAATACCGGCCGTGAAGCTATTAAGAAAATAAATGGTTTCTTTCTTATGCATCTGAAGCAGTACATACTTAATCCATGTAACAGTTTCCCTGTCTGGGTGATTTGGTTCAAGATGTAGGGTGCTTGAGACACGTTTTTTAATCCAATCATTTAGCATCACCGCATTGCCGTCTTTTGAATTGTTATACAAGTAGTATAATATATCATCATCTATCATAAGCGAGGGATTTTTTTGGTCTCCTAATATACTAATTCACCAAACAGGCAGGAGTTACCAACCGCCGGGGGCTTCCGCTTCCTTCACTGTTACTTAACATAATATAAATTATAAGAAAGAAATGGATTTTGATTTAGGAAGTGGCAGCTTAGTCGGGCAAAATAATTACCGGCGATTCAGTGAGGTTGAAATGCAGCTGATGATTGGTAAGCTGGACGTTTTCAGGTTTTCCGGTGGTGCTGGTATCATTTAAACGCACTAAAGTAAACCGGTGTGCTGCAGCTGCTGGCAAATTCAGGCTGAAATTTTTAATGATGCTGCCGTTGATGCTGGGCGCAAAAACAACATACGCTTTTTTAGCTGGCTGTGCGCGGTACTTAAGCCGGTAAATATAAGCCTGCGAGGTTTCCGATAACACGGTATCTGGCTGGTAATCGGCCAGCCGGTTCACGAACGTATTCCAGTAATACCACATTGGGTATACCACATTATTGGCAGGACCGCCAATCATTCCGCTAGTGGCGTACGGGCCCTGAGCGTTTTCATCGTTGG
>DATJGC010000405.1:0-17084 GCA_035495345.1 Chitinophagaceae bacterium
AGGATATTCAAACCTTTCTACATTCAGCTGTACGGCAAGGTTGGCATTGTTCTTTACCAGCGCAGCATCACGCCCATGTATCCACAGTACCGGTGCCTTGCTGCTGGTGCTGGCATTGGGCCCGTCTTCAATATCATACAATCCGCGGGTAAGCGCAGGCAATACCTGGCTCCAGCTTTTCTCGCCCATTTCATCGGCAATAAAAATAATGGCCACAGCACCTTTTGCCAGTAAACCGGCCGCGTATTTACGCAGTACATAACCGGGATAGCGGCGTTCAGGCAATGACACGTTGAGGTTGATGCCTTCGGCAGAAACCTGTACGGCCACGGCCTTACCATTGATATCAAGATTGGCCAGGGCTGCAGTGCTGGCATCGCCCACAAATACAATGGGCGCGGTTACCACAGCCGGTGCGGTTTGTGCTACCAGCACATCTTTCCATACTGGCATAGACTGCCCACCAATGCTCACGGTGCTGCTGGCAGCTATACGGTTACGCCACATGCTGAAAAACTGGAAATAGGTATGGTCGTCACCGGCGGGTTGCAACCCTTCCTTGCGTAACAAATCTGCCCACCACATGGCAGCCTTCAATTCATCCAGTGTGCCCGCTTCGCGCCCGCGAAAATGATCGCCTGCCAAGGCATACAGGTCTTTCTTTAAACCCTCCTCTGTAATGGCAGCAAGGCCGGGCGCTGTTTTAGTTTGCGCACGTACTGCAATTAGCTGAAAAATAACGACGAACAATAAAAAGCAACGCTTCATATGCATGGCGGCAGTTTTTTTGGTTGATAAAATGATAATGATGTTACTAAGGCAATAGGATTACGCCGCCATTTGTTACCCATCAATCTGCCGCTGGCAATGCTGAACAACAGCTTGCTTACTACCAATGGTAAAAAGGGGGTTATCAACAGCCATTGTAATGCTTCCAACAGCAAAGATATTTTACTGTAAATATATAGACGGTCAATGATTATTGTGTGGCTTGTTGTAACTTGGTTTCTGCATCTCAATGCAGTTATGCATCGACTTGTTTCCCTGCTTATGTGCTTATTTATAAAAATGCTGAACCCGTGCGACGCAATGATTGCCTGCTGCTAATGATCTTCCTGCTGCTTATGTCTCTGCCCTGCATGGCGCAGGCACAGGAAGAATTTGTTCAGCCAACAGCCAAACTATTAACCACTTTTCCGTTCAGGCAATTCAGCGGTGGCGTAATACTGGTAAAAGCCACCCTCAATGATCACCCGGATTCTCTCAACTTCATTCTTGATACCGGTAGCGGCGGCATTTCACTTGACTCTCAAACCGTGCACCAGCTAAACATTGTAAACCAACTCTCTGATAAAACCATCCGCGGTATTGCCGGCATCCGAAAAGTAAATTTTGCCTACAACAATACCTTAAAACTACCCGGGTTGCAGGTAGACAGCCTCAATTTTCATATCAATGATTATGATATTCTCACCAGCGTCTACGGAGAGCATATAGATGGTATTATCGGCTACAGTTTTTTTAACCGCTACATTGTAAAGATCAATTACGATAGCCTGCGCATACAGGTCTATTCAAAAGGTTCTATGAAATACCCCAAGGGCGGCTTCCTGTTAAAACCGCTGCTGGTAAACCTTCTTATCCAATCTGCCCGTATTACAGACCTGCATGAACGCAGCGCAAGGTTTTATTTTGATACCGGCGCCGGTTTATGCCTGCTGCTCTCCTCAGATTTTGTGGAAGACAGCACGCTGTTCAGCCCCAAAAGAAAACGCGTTACCACGCAGGTGGAAGGCCTGGGTGGTAAAAAACAGATGCAACTGACCACCGTAAAGAACTTCAGGCTGGGGCCGTACAAGTTTAAAAAAGTCCCTGCCTATATTTTTGAGGATGAGTACAATGTTACATCATACCCCTACCTGGGCGGCCTTATTGGTAACGACCTGTTACGTCGTTTTAACGTTATACTGAATTACGATAAACGCGATATCTACATTACCCCCAACAGCCATTTCAGGGATTTATTCGACTACTCTTATACCGGCCTCAACTTCTATGTTATCAATAACGAGGTGGTAATAACTGAAGTCATGAAAAACTCGCCCGCTGAAAAGGCAGGCTTTATGGCAGATGACGTTATCATGGCGGTAAACAACAATTTCAGCAAAAACATACAGGTATATAAAACCGCACTGCAAAACCCCGGTGAAAAGATAAAAATACTGGTGTACCGCGCCGGGCAACCCCTGCTGCTCACTTTACGCGTAAAAAGTATTATCTGAGCGCATTTATTCCACTCTTTGTAACTTGCCCTTTCTTTAAAATAAGGTATGATTCAATATGATAGGTTTACCCTTGGCAACGGCTTGCGGGTATTGGTACATGAAGACAGCTCAACGCCAATGGTGGTGGTGAATGTAATGTATGATGTGGGCGCACGTGATGAAGACCCTTCCAAAACAGGTTTTGCTCATTTGTTTGAACACCTGATGTTTGGCGGCAGTATCAACATTCCTTCTTATGATGAGCCGCTGCAGGTGGCGGGCGGAGAAAACAATGCCTATACCACCAATGATCTCACCAACTACTACTGCCAGCTACCGGCTGAAAATATAGAAACCGCTTTTTGGCTGGAGAGTGACCGTATGCTGAGCCTGGCTTTCAGCAAAAAAAGCCTGGAAGTACAGCGAAAAGTAGTGATGGAAGAATTCAAAGAACATTACATCAACAAGCCTTATGGCGATGTATGGTTTAAAATGCGCGAGCTGGCCTATACTACCCACCCTTACCGCTGGCAAACAATCGGCAAAGAGCTCAGCCATATAGAAAAAGCGAGTATCAGTGATGTAAAGAAGTTCTTTTTCAAGCATTATTGTCCGGCCAATGCCATACTGGTGGTAGCCGGCAATACCAGTACGGCCCAGGTACAGGCACTGGCAGAAAAATGGTTTGGTAACATTCCGCCCGGCGAAAAGTACCAGCGCCAGCTACCCGCAGAGCCACCGCAGACAGCCCCGCGGCATGAAACCGTAAAAGCCAATGTGCCACTGGATGCGCTGTACAAAAGCTGGCATATGAGCAACCGGCTGGATGATGGCTATTACGCCGCAGAACTGCTGACAGATTTGCTCAGTGGCGGCGGTTCTTCCCGTTTATACCAATCGCTGGTAAAAGAACAGCAACTCTTCAGCAATATTGAGTGCTATCATTTTGGCAGCACAGATGCCGGCCTGCTTACCATTGAAGGAAAACTGGTAAAAGGCGTAAAAATGGAAGACGCAGATAAGGCAGTGGAAGCAGAAACAGAGAGAATAAAAAACCTGCTGATAGACGAGAAGGAATTGCAGAAGGTGAAAAATAAAACCGAATCTGCGCTGGCCTTTGAAGACATGGGTATCATGAACCGCGCCAGCAGCCTGGCCACGTATGAGCTGCTGGGCAATGCTGCACTGATTAACGAAGAGCTTACCAAGTACCAATCCGTTACCCGCGAAGACATTCAGCATTATGCGCGGCAGATCTTCGACAGCAACAATTGCAGTACCATTTATTATTACGCCGCTGAACAAAATTAAGATGAACAAAACAGGATCTACGGCCAGCAGCCGTCAACAGGTAAATATGCCAGACAGAACCATTGCGCCTCCTATAAAAGATGCCATTGATTTTAATCTTCAGCTGAAGCCCTACAATAAGTTTACGCTCGACAATGGCATTGAAGTATATGCAATAGATGCCGGCGCAGAGGAGGTATTGCAAATTGAGTGGGTGTTCTTTGCAGGCAACTGGTATGAAGAACAGAATATGGTGGCCGCCGCTACCAATTATCTTTTAAAGAATGGCACCGCGCAGAAATCGGCATTTGAAGTAAATGAACATTTTGAATATTATGGCGCCTATCTTAACAGAGGTTGTTATAATGAAAACGCCGGCCTTTCACTGCACTGCCTTAATAAACATACAGCCTCCTTATTGCCGGTAGTGCAGGAGCTCATCAGTGAGTCTGTTTTTCCGGAAGATGAAGTACAGCTGTACAAACAAAACAACAAACAACGGCTTTCTGTAAACCTGAAGAAGAGTGAATTTGTTGCCGGCCGGCTGATAGATGAATATGTGTTTGGCATAGATCATCCTTACGGCAAATACAGCACCGCCGCTGCCTATGATGCTATTGAAAGGCCCGCATTGCAGCAATTTTATGATAAGCATTACCGGCAAAGCAAATACATCATCTTTATTGCAGGCAAACTGCCAAAAGATATAGAAAGCCAGCTGAACAAAAACTTTGGTCAGCATGCGGTGAACGTAAACGGGTATGACATTGATTACCCTATCCGCAGTGCTGCAGAAAAAAAATACCGGGTAATCAATGATGAAGAAGGCGTACAGGGTTCTATAAGAATGAGCCGGCTTTTTCCCAACCGTCATCACCCTGATTATACAAAGGCCACCGTACTCAACAATGTATTTGGCGGTTTTTTTGGCTCTCGGTTAATGAGCAATATCCGCGAAGACAAAGGATACACCTATGGCATACACAGCTATATTTTAAACCACCAGCATGAAAGCGCCTGGATGATTAGCACCGAAGCAGGAAGGGATGTTTGCGAGGCCACCATTAAAGAAGTGTATAAAGAAATGGAGGCGCTAAAAAATAAACCGGTAGACGATGAAGAATTGCTGCTGGTAAAAAATTATATGCTGGGTTCTACCCTGGGAGATTTGGATGGTCCCTTTCATATCATTGGCAAATGGAAGAACATTATACTGCAGCAATTGCCCGGGCATTATTTCTATGATTCCGTGGCAGCCATTAAAGCGGTTACTGCTAAAGAATTGCAGGAGCTGGCCAACAAATATTTTGTGGCCAATGACTTCTATGAATTAGTTGTAATTTAATGAAGCGAATACGAGGGCATGAAAAACTTTCTTATCAAGACAATTATTATTGCCACCGCCGTAGTGCTGGCTGCCTACCTCTTGCCCGGCGTTGACGTAGACAGGTTTACCACGGCCTTACTGGTAGCCCTGGCCTTATCCGTACTCAATTACTTTGTAAAGCCGCTGCTGATTATTCTAACACTGCCCATTACGCTGGTAACGTTTGGCCTTTTTCTTTTTATCATCAACGCCATTATCATCTTGCTGGCCGGAAAACTGGTCAGCGGTTTTCGGGTAGACTCTATTGGCTGGGCTTTGTTGTTTAGCATTTTGCTGGCGTTTTTTACCTATATACTTGAAACCATTATTGAACCGGACTATAAGAAGTAAGCTCTACTATGCATTTTGAAAGAAAGAATATGCCGGCAGACCAACTGGTTCAAATGTACAAGCGCCTGCTATTGCCCCGGATGATTGAAGAAAAGATGTTGTTGTTGCTTCGACAGGGAAAAATTTCAAAATGGTTTAGCGGCATTGGCCAGGAAGCCATTGCAGTGGGCGCCACCCTGGCTATGCAGGAAGATGAATGGATAATGCCCCTGCACCGCAACCTGGGGGTGTTTACCAGTCGCAATATGCCGCTGCAGAAGTTATTTATGCAATGGCAGGGCAGTAAAGACGGGTACAGCAAGGGAAGAGAAAGAAGCTTTCATTTTGGATCAAGAGAACATCATATCTGTGGTATGATATCTCACCTGGGCCCGCAACTGGCCATTGCAGATGGCGTTGCGCTGGCGTATAAATTACGCAACGAGAAAAAAGCATCGCTTGCTTTTACGGGCGATGGCGGTACCAGCGAAGGAGATTTTCATGAAGCCCTGAATACCGCCGCTGTCTGGGACCTGCCCGTCATTTTTTTGATAGAGAACAACGGCTACGGTTTAAGTACGCCTGTTACAGAACAATACCGCTGTGCAAGCCTTGTAGACAGGGCAAAGGGCTATGGCATGGAAGGCGTAAAAATTGACGGCAATAACGTGCTGGAAGTATATGATACCATCAAAGGCGTGCGTGATTACTGTATACGTGAACAAAAGCCCTACCTGGTAGAATGCATGACCTTCCGCATGCGCGGACACGAAGAAGCCAGTGGCACCAAGTATGTACCAAAAGAATTGCTCGACAGGTGGGAGCTTGATGACCCCATCAAAAACTTTGAACTCTTTTGCATTTTACAGCAGGTGCTTACCGTTGAAGAGATCAACAGTATAAAGGAAGAACTCAAAGCCTATATTGATCGCTCCGTACAAGCCGGTTTTGATGCGGCCGTAATGATGGTAGATACTGAAGAAGAACTGGCGGATGTATACGCACCCCGCACCACACCCGCCCCTGATGATGTACATACTACCAGCAGTAGTACAGCGCAGCGCACGGATATTACTTTGCCTGCGGCGAAGCAGGTAAGTCGCTTCCCATCGCCAAAGGCCACAAAAAATTCAGTTACAGACAGCGTTGCGATGGACGCAGCTGCACAACCTGAACTCCGCTTTATTGATGCTATAAAACAAGGCTTGTATCAATCTATGGAGCGCCACGCCAACCTTGTTTTGATGGGGCAGGATATTGCAGCGTATGGTGGTGCTTTCAAAATTACCGAAGGCTTTGTAGAGGCCTTTGGCACTGCACGTGTGCGCAATACACCACTCTGCGAGAGTGCCATTGTAGGCGCCGCACTGGGCCTTAGCCTGGAAGGATTTAAAAGCATGATGGAAATGCAGTTTGCAGACTTTGTGAGTGTAGGCTTTAACCAGATTGTAAACAACCTGGCCAAAATACATTACAGGTGGGCAGAAAATGCAGACGTGGTCATCCGCATGCCTACCGGTGGTGGTATGGGTGCGGGGCCTTTTCATTCTCAAAGCAATGAAGCCTGGTTTGTACATACGCCCGGGCTGAAGGTAGTCTATCCGTCTACGGCGGCAGATGCCAAAGGACTGCTGATTGCCGCCATCAACGATCCCAACCCCGTACTGTTTTTTGAGCACAAGGCTCTTTACCGCAGCATCAGCGGCGCAGTGCCGGAAGCCTATTATGAAACACCCATCGGTAAAGCAAGGCTGGTGCAGCCCGGTGATGATCTCTCTGTGATTACCTACGGTGCCGCAGTATACTGGGCCATGGAGTATGCCAGCAAGCACAAAGACTACAGCATAGAAATTATTGATTTGCGCAGCCTGTTGCCGTTAGATTATGATGCCATACGCGCTACGGTACAAAAAACGGGCAAGGTGGTGGTATTGCATGAAGACTGCCTCACCGGCGGCATTGGTGCAGAAGTAAGCGCCTGGATTGCTGAACACTGCTTTAACCATCTGGATGCGCCGGTAATGCGTTGCGCCTCTCTTGATACGCCCGTTCCTTTTAATACAGAACTGGAAAAGAATTTTATGGCCAGTGCAAGACTGGGCGAAACGATAAAAAAATTACTTTCTTATTAATGAATGGGTTGAATGCCTCGCGTAGTGCGGCAAAGCAATGAGTGCCTGCTTATTTTAATCCCTTCAAAAATTTCAGGCTCTGTGGTACCTGCTCCATCGAAAGAGGAGATTCATCTTCTATAAAATAATACTTTACACCCTGTTTTTTTGCTTCTTTCATGATGGCGGCAATGCCCACATCTCCTGCACCCAGCACTACATTGGTTTCATCCGGGGCTTTGCCATCCTGGCTGTCTGGGGTGCCGGGTTTGCGATCTTTTAAGTGCATCAGCGGAAAACGGCCCGGGTATTTCTTTAACAATGCCACAGGATCCTGGCCGGGTTGCTTTACCCAGAACACGTCCATTTCAAAATTGGCATACGCCGGGTTCATCTTGCTGGCCATATAATCAAACATGGTTCCGTTCTTATACGCACCAAATTCATAACCATGTGCATGATAACAGAAAGTGATACCATTTTCTTTCAATACTTTGCCAGCCCTGTTAAATACTTCAATGGCCTTATCTGCATCTTCTATGGTAAAATTGCTTGTATGTGGCACCCATGCGCACATTACATATTTTGCACCAAAGGCTTTTGCATTGGCCACCACCGCCTGCACATCGGTGTCAAGTTGTTTAAAGTCTGCGCCTACGCTGATGGTGGTTAATTTATTTTTTGCCAGCAGTTGTTTAAACGCGTCCATAGAAAGGCCATAGGTGCCCCCGCCTTCTATCAGCCGAATACCCATGGCGTTGATCTTCTCCAGTGTGCCTGGCACATCCTGTTTAAATTGATTGCGAAAGGTATACAGTTGAAGACCGATGGTTGATTGCGCGAATAACTGCGTGCCGATGATGAGCAGTGCAAAGAAGAAACATATTTTTTTCATACAAGCAAAATTTTAAACGGGTTCTCATCTACAAGATACAAAGAGAAGACGGGATGATTGTATTTGTTTACAATTTTGCTGGTCCATACAGTACCTGGCCGCTGCGCTGGCCGGTATGTTTTTCATTAGCGATAACCAGCTGTCCGTTCACCAGCACATAGCTGAAACCTTTAGAGAACTGGTGCGGTTGCTCATAGGTTGAAAGATCTATCACCGTGGCAGCATCAAACACCACAATATCTGCGGCCATTCCTTCTTTCAGCAGGCCGCGATCTTTAAGCTGAAACTTTTGTGCAGGCAAGGAGGTCATTCTCCTGATGGCTTCTTCCAGCGTAATAAGCTGTGCTTCGCGTACATACCTTCCTAACACCCGGGCATTGCTACCATATCCCCTGGGGTGCGGCATCCCTTTGCCGGTAGCAACACCGGCGTCGGCGCCTACCATATTAAACGGGTATTGTAAAAAATACCGAACATCTGCCTCGTCCATCCCGTGATAGACCATTTGCGCACCACCGGCCAGCATCAGATCAAGAATTGTCTCGGCTTCTTCTTTTGCATTGGCTGCACGGCCTTTTAAGGTATTGATCTCCGTTATAGATTTTCCGTTTAAAGTAGTATCGGCAGCATGGTAGGCCACCACTGCATAGCTGTAATTTTTATACTTGTACTTTTTCAGTTGCTCCAGCATGCCGCTGATGATCTTTTGACGCACTACCGGGTCTGCAATACGCGCCTTTAATGAATCTGTGCCGCCACCCAGCGCCCAATCGGGCAATCGCACGCCCAGGTTGGTGCTGCTGGCTGTATACGGGTATTGATCAATGGTTACATCATAACCATCTTTGCGTGCCTGTTCTACAATGGCCAGTGTTTCTTTCGACCGGCCCCAGTTGCTTTTTCCGCTCACTTTAAAATGAGAGATCTCTACGGGTATGTTCGCGGCCTTGCCAATATCAATGGCTTCATTAATGGCTTCCACCACCTGGTTTTCTTCATTGCGTATATGAGATGCATAGACCCCGTTATAACCGGCAGCTACTTTTGCCAGCCCTATTACTTCTGCAGTAGTTGCATACATGCCCGGCAGGTAAATAAGCCCGGTGGATAAGCCTACCGCCCCCTGCTGCATGGCTTTTTTTACCAGCGCTTCCATTTGCTGTTGCTCTGCAGCGCTGGCCAAACGGTTTGCTTCACCCATCACCAGGCGACGTACCGTATTATGACCTACCAGTGAGGCAATATTGATAGAAACACGCGCACTGTCAATGCGCCTGAAAAAATCTTTTAGTTCTTCTGCTGAGCCGCCGCAATTGCCGGTAATAACCGTGGTTACGCCATCATAGATATAGTTATCGGCGGTGGGTTTTTCAAAAATGCTGCCTTCTACATGCCCGTGCACATCTATAAAACCGGGGGCTACTACCAGTCCCTTCGCATCCAGTATTTTTGCCGCGCTGCCGGAAAGGTTTTTTTGTACCGCGGCAATCTTGCCATCTTTTACTGCTATGTCTGCATAGAACCAACTGTTACCGGTACCGTCTATTATCTTCCCGTTTTTAATGACAAGGTCGTAATTCACCTGTGCACACAATGCCAGCGGCCCCAGCAATAGCCATAGTAAAAGGTATTTTTTCATTGCAGTGAAGAGTGTGTTATTAATTGACCTGTTGGTCTGTAGAGACCTCAGTTAAGGTCATACTCCTTCTTTAGCATTTCAATTAAAAGGGCTGCCTTGGTTTTATGCCTGGTGAGCGGTGCTTCTCCCAGCATTTCATTAAAAGAGGCGCTTCTTTCCATCAGGTTATAAAACTCCATCCGGGTTTTCTTATCAAAATCTACCAGCCATTCAGCGGGGTAATTACCGGCAGCACCCTCAACTGCAGCAGCACCTAAGGCCGCGTCATTGAAATGTTGCATTTTAAAAGGAAGCACCTTATCTGTAAAAAATTCACGTTCTTCTGATTGTACATATTCTCCATGCCGCAGATCTTCTTCATAGCTGGTGAGCGTGTACACCAGCGTGGTATCCCTGAAATAACGCAGCGAGCCGGAAGATTTTAACTGCTGCAGGGTGCCATTGTTGTGCAGCAGGTGAAGGTATTTGCCTGCCTCCTGCACCAGTTGTACAAACTGCCGCTGGTCTACTTTTTCAAAAGGAACGCTGTTAAGACTGGTTTTAATTTGCGCATATCTTTTTGCCTGTTCATTACGAAAGCCGATAATGATATTGATGATAACCGTATCTGCCGCCAGGTCTTTACGCAACATTGCCGCATAGTCTTTTGCGCGCAGGTGCTCCACATAATGCTCCCGCTGGTTCTCCACAAAGAAACCCGTGCTTACCGCTAAAAACAGCATAAAGAATTCAAAGAGGTATTCCTTCCATTTTTTCTTGTGATGTATATGCGGGTGATGATGAATTTCCATTGCTTCGGGGGTTGTTGAAGAGGGGTTAACGGGCATCTGTTCTTCTTCGGGCGGGGCATCGGCCGCCGCTGCCGGCGGCGGTGGCAGGGCTTCTTCTCCCTGCCCCGGTGGTTCAGGCAGGGGGGCATTCTCTCTGTTCTCATCCATGCTGTTGGCAGTTTATTTGGTTAAGGAGCAACAAATTTAGTCTCCGGGATGATATGTTTTCTCGGCATGTTTAAGCACATCCTCTTTGTAAAAGAACACTTCTTTGAACTGGCCCTTTGCATACATGGCTAACTGGTCATTGAAGTGAGGCGATGCAGGATCACCGCTTTCGCCCCCGGCCAGCAAAGATTTGGCCTTGATTCTCTTTCCAAATTCAACGGCACATATAAAGCTATTACCGTTTACGCCATATCTCTTGCTGGTGCCCGGATAATAATTTGCATTATAAGAAGGCAGCATGCCCCAGAGCGATGAGGCAAATGCTACCGGCAGGCTGGGTTTGCTATCATCATATACCTGGTCAATATCAGCAGAAATACGCTGAAACCTGTTAATGCTGCCCCAGGCTACCTGCCAGCTGCCCTGCTTTTGCTGCAGGTCTCTGATTGTTGCCGCAAAAGGCTGCAGCAAGTCTGCTGCTGGTGCATTGGCCGCAAACTTTCTTACGGCCGCCACAAGGTCAAACACAGTATACGGATCCGAGAAATATGTCTTACTAACGGTGGGCAATAAACGCTGTGCCCATTCAATGGCCAGGGTGGTAGCTACTGAAGTATCTGCGCAGCGAAAATCCCAGGCGCGCAGTACCGCTACCGGGCCCTGCAGTAGAGAAGATAAAGAATCATTCTCGGTTCTCCTGCTGTCAAATGCCTTCAGCAGTGCAGGCACCAGGTCTTCAAAGGCAGAGAGCGTGCGGTTGTACCCTGCTGCAATTACCTTATCAAGGGTATAAGACTTTTCTGCAGCCAGCACCCTTACGGCATTGATGCCCCTGTAATTTTCTGCATCAGGCGCCATGTAGGCGGGGTAATTATCTTTTTTTGGACTGTTAGCGCCCGCCACCGTAAACGGGGTAGAATTGCAATTCTGCAACCAGCCGTTGGCCGGGTTGTATACGTGCACAGATTCACCCACCGGGTGCAGTCCCTTCCACTCCATGGCAGGGGTGGTGCCGTCTACCGGCCTCGACCAGTTGTAACGGGTATCCCTAACCGGTATAAAGTTGCCATGCCAGTAGGCAATATTGCCTTCCGCATCTGCATAGACCGTATTGTTAGAGGTATTGGCCAGTAGGTCCATTGTTTTTTTATACGCGGCAAAACTATTTGCCTTTGTACGTTGCCAGCTTTGTACCAGCCCTTTTACAGAACGGTTATTGGCCTTTACACTCAGGTATTCTCCATTGCGCTTTGTCATTATGGGCCCATGTTTTGTAAACAGCGCATTGATGCTGATGGTATCTGCCTGCCCGTAACGCAGTGTTATCTTCTTTTCCTTCACCGGCTGTTGCGCGTGGTTGTATTCATAGTACAGCCGGCCATTCTTGCGGGTTAATTTTTCCTTGTATAAATCAGCAATGTCTACAGCGCTGGAAGTATGCATCCATCCGCAGTGTTCATTAAAACCCTGGTAGATAAAAAACTGGCCCCAGGTAACCGCACCATATACATTTAAACCCTGCTCACTGACCATATGTACTTCTGGCCTGAAATAAAACGTTACATGCGGGTTGATGTATAAGATGGCATTGTGTGAGGCCGTGATCTGCGGTGAAAATGCAAAGCCATTAGAACCAGTAACGGGTGCTTCTGCCGGTGTTATGGCCGTTACTGCGGCATTGCCGCCGGTATAAAAGTTTTTGAGTTCTGTTTCATTCACCCCCGCGGTATTGATGGCGCCAATACTGCCGTCTGTCCAGAGCAGCGGGTACCATGGTTGAAAGCGGTGCAACAAGGCTGGTTGTACGGAGGGATGTTTGTATAAGTAATAATTGATACCATCTGCAAATGCATACATTAAATCCTGCAGCCAAAGCGGGCATTTGGCAAAGTCTGCGCGGGCTTCCGCTGAATCTATTACGAGGCGGATGAGCAGGTCGTCATACAACAGCGGCGCGCCTTTTACCTCAGCCATCCGGCCCAGCTTCTCAATATAATTCATCTCCACCCTTTTAAAATCATCTTCGCACTGTGCATACATGAGTCCAAACACCGCATCTGCATCAGTTTTGCCATACACATGCGGAATGCCCCAGGTGTCACGTACAATGGTTACTTTTTTGGACTGTAATTGCCAACGCTGAATTTCTGCGGGTGTAAATGCCTGCGAGAGTAGTTGAATGGGAACCAGTAAGAACAATAATATCTTCATAAGCATGTGGCGTTCATAAATGATGTGTCATAGGGAGCGCAAAGATTTATCGCACAAAGAAAAGGAGCGGGCCTCACCCCGCTGCAACAGAAATGCAGAATGTAGCCTGTTACTGTAAAACTGATCTAATACAGGCCAACCTGTCCTTTTACAGAATCAAACATTTTTTGTGCGTTAAAGCCCACCCCGTTTTTAAATACCGTATTTGTTTTGCGAATCAGTTGAATGTCTTTGCCCAGGTCTCCGTCAATCAGCACAAGGTCTGCTTTTTTTCCTTTTTCAATACTGCCAATTTCTTTTGCCTGCTGCAGGTAAACAGCACCGTTATAACTGCAAATCTGTATAGCCTGCGCAGCGGTAAAGCCTGCTTCTACCAGCAGTTCTACCTCGCGGTAATTACTATAGCCAGCAATGGTTCTGCCGGCACCTGTAGGGTCGGTGCCCGCCACCAGGAGACCACCGGCGTCATAAAATTGTTTTTCCCAGGCCAGCTCCTTTTTAAAAAGTTGTACAGCAACCGAATCTTTGTTTTGCCTTTCTTTCCATTCTGCGGTCAATTGTTCCTGAATGAGCGGTAAGAGTGCGGGCAGTCCGCCACCATGCACAATTTCACGGCCGGTATACGGTTCAAATACGGGTAATGTGGAAGTAATGGCCACCTTTTTTGCAATGAGGTGGCTGATGAGATCTTTCATGGCCGGGCTGTTGACGGGCAATTTTACCAAGGCCTCCCTTCCCGGTGCCAACTGGTCTTCTTTTTTGTCCACCACAAAATCTGTGCTGGCCATAAATCCATGCTCCAGGTTGTCTATGCCCAGGTTGGCGGCTTCCCGATAGGTAATGGCACCAAGATGCCCGGTTACTTTTAGTCCGCGCTGGTGCGCTTCTCTTACTACGGTGGCAAGGTCTGCACGGGTGGCATGCATATACATCTTGAAAGAGGTGCAGCCCTTGGCCGACCAGAACGCTACCGAGGCTGCGGCCTCCGCCGTATCCTTAATGACATTGAGGGTAGGAATATCAAAACCCGCTCTTTCAATATAGGGCGCTGTAACATCCATATTGGGCCCGGTTAATTTACCTTCTCCAATCATTCTTTTAATGGCCAGGTCTGTTTGCGGTTCAATACTGCCTGCCGTACGCAGGGTGGTAACCCCGGCAGCCAGGTACAGTCTCGGAAAACTGTAAGCCATTTCTGTGATATGAAAAAATGCTTCCAGCGGACTGGTATAATACATGTGCTCATGCAGCATCACCAGGCCGGGTATCAGCGTCTTTCCACGGCCATCAATAACAGTAGCGCCCGCGGGTGGCACAATGTCTTTTGCATTGCCTACCTGCACAATGCGGTCTGCCTGTAACAATACGGTCTGGTGTGGCCTTGCCGCAGTACCCAATCCGTCAATAACGGTTACATCTGTAATAGCAATGCTACCCGCCGGCAGGCTTACAAAGGGTTGTACGGCTGCGCTTAACACCTGGCTTTCTACCCTTTGCCAGGGAATGCAGATAACAACCAGAAAAAGAAGGATTGCCCGGGGCGCTGCAGGCAGGTTATACCGTGAAATAAGTTTTATGCTCATGTTGTAAAGGCGCTTATTAGCAAACAATGCGTAAAAGTTACGCCTTCCTTCTAATCTATGGTTCAAAGAAGAAGGCCGTGCAAAAAATATTTGTAGCAGGCAGGCGGGTATTGCCGCCAATTTAAGGATGCCTTGACCCGATACTATTTTTAAACTTGTGCCGTTTTGGTTTGTTACTTTTGCATCCGCCGCTCCGGGCCGCCCGGGGAGGTATAAACAGGCTATTATGCAGCTATATTGTCCTTCACTTACGGCATACAAACGACTTCCTACCCGGGAGGTAAAAATAGGTGACTTGCTCATGGGCAATCAGCATCCGATCCGTATTCAGACCATGACCACCACAGACACCATGGATACCCTGGCCACGGTGGAACAATCTATCCGTTGTATTGAAGCCGGTGCAGAACTGGTAAGAATAACCGCTCCCAGCAAAAAAGAAGCAGAGAATTTACTGGCCATCAAAAATGAATTGCGCCGGCGTGGTTACCATACACCGCTGATTGCCGATATCCATTTTACCCCCAATGCCGCAGAGATAGCCGCAAGGATTGTAGAAAAGGTACGCGTAAACCCGGGTAATTATGTAGATAAGAAAAAGTTTGAGCAGATAGAATATACCGATGCTGAATATGCTGAAGAGATAGACCGCATTCGCGAACGTTTTACCCCGCTGGTAAAAATATGTAAGGAATACGGCACGGCTATGCGCATCGGCACCAACCACGGCTCTTTGAGCGACCGTATCATGAGTCGGTATGGAGATACCGCCAACGGAATGGTGGAGAGCGCCATGGAGTTCCTGCGCATTGCGCGTGCAGAACAATACCACAATATTGTGCTGAGCATGAAAAGCAGCAACCCGCAGGTAATGGTGCATGCCTACAGGCTACTGGTGCAAACCATGGATCGTGAGTTTGGCGAATGCTATCCCCTCCACCTTGGTGTAACCGAAGCCGGTGACGGCGAAGACGGCAGAATTAAATCTGCTATAGGCATCGGCACCCTGCTGGAAGACGGCATTGGCGATACCATACGGGTATCCCTAACCGAAGATCCTGAACTGGAGATACCTGTTTGCAAAGACATTGTAAAACGATACAGCAGCCGGCAACTGGAGACAGCCGCCCAGCCGCCCGTACCGCCGGTAGATAAAATACCATACTCTCCATTCACTTATGCCAGGAGAGAAAGCTTTAACATCAGCAATATTGGTAACAAATATGTACCGGTAGTGGTAGCAGATTTTATGGAGGCAGCCTCCATCACGCACCATGACCTCCGCGCTATTGGCTATACCTATTTTGAAAGTACAGACAAATGGAATATCAGTGATGCCGCGGCAGATTACCTGTACACCGGTAAAAAAATACCTTCTTTTGCCCTGCCCGGTACGCTGAAGATCATTTGCGATTATGATACCTGGCTGGCGGCACCAGACAAAACAAAATGCTTTCCGCTGTACAATGGTGCTTCTTATCTTTTACACAATGAGCGATCAGGCCTGCTGAACTTTATATCACTGGATGCCGCTTCTGCAGATGCCGCGGAAATTTTGCAAAAGATCAGGAAGGATGATACCGTAGTGCTCTGCCTTTACTCTTCTCACCCGCACAGTATGCCCTCTGTAAGGCGGTATATGATGGAGCTGATGAACCAGCACATTCAATGCCCGGTAATACTGGCGGTGGAAAGCCATCATGACAATATAGACGACCAGCTCATTCATTTTTCTACCGCCGCCGGCGCGCTCTTGTTAGATGGTATGGGAGATGGCATCTGGTGCATGAATGATGCAAACAAGGTAAAGAATACCCGCGTTAGCGGGCGCACCTACCTGGAAACAAAAAACAATCACCAGTTTATCAATAACACTTCTTTCTCCATTCTGCAGGCTACCCGTACGCGCATTTCAAAAACAGAGTACATCAGCTGCCCGAGTTGCGGAAGAACCCTGTTCGATTTACAGGAAACCACGGCAAAAATAAGAGCCGTTACCAACCACCTTAAGGGAGTTAAGATTGCCATTATGGGTTGCATTGTAAACGGACCGGGAGAAATGGCGGATGCGGATTTTGGTTATGTGGGCAGTGGCCCCGGAAAGATTACACTGTATAAAGGCAAAGAGATTGTAAAGAGAAATGTAGACAGCGAAATTGCCGTGGCGGAGCTGATTAACCTGCTGCGCGAAAACGCTGCCTGGATAGAGCACGAACTCACCCACTCAGGCCAGGCTTAACCCATTTAACCAATAAAAGCATGGAGTTTGTAATTGCCGCCAGCACTGATAACTTTTTGGAAAAATTGGTGCTCAGCAACCCAAACGAAGGTTGTTCCGTAGAAATCTTACCGGCCTATGGTGCCATGTTACATGCATTTACCATCAATACCCCGGCTGGTCCACACAACTGTATTGATAATTACGCGGGTGCTGCCGCCATTGAGAAAGAACTGGAC